>JAHJRK010000508.1 GCA_018830925.1 Pseudomonadota bacterium | reverse complement strand
TCCATGTGTTCTACCATTATAATTTCTAGTTCCTTCAGAACGCTCTGAGGTATCTCTTTCAGGTCCTTTTCATTCTCCCTGGGGATAATTACCTTGTTTATTCTGCCCCGGTGAGCTGCCAGTATTTTTTCCTTTAACCCGCCGATTGGAAGCACGCGCCCTCTTAAGGTGATCTCACCGGTCATGGCGATATCACTGTGAACAGGCCGTCTGGTTAAGGCCGACACAATGGATGTGCACATGGAGATGCCTGCCGAAGGGCCGTCCTTTGGGATGGCGCCTTCAGGTATATGTATGTGCAGATCAGTTTTCTTATAAAAATCATTATCTATCATAAGGTTTTCTGCCCTAGATCGCACATAGCTTACTGCAGCCTGAGCGGATTCTTTCATAACATCGCCGAGTTTTCCCGTAATGGTTACTTCTCCCTTGCCGGGCATCATAAGTGTTTCCACACTAAGAAGTTCTCCGCCGACCTGTGTCCACGCAAGGCCGGTTACAAGCCCGATCTGGTCTTTTTCTTCAGCCTGACCGTGCCTGAACTGGCGCGGCCCGAGATATTTGGAAATTGAAGAAGATGTAATCCTGAACACATTCTTTCCGTTATCCGTCAGGACTTCACGCGCTATTTTCCTGCATATGGATGAGATTTCACGCTCAAGGTTTCTCACCCCTGCTTCTCTAGTATAATATCTGATGATGGTGAAAACGGAATTTCTCGAAAAAGAAACGTCCATCCCTTCCAGACCGTTTGTCTTTATCTGTTTTGTAAGCAGGAAGTCTTTTGCAATATGATACTTTTCAATTTCCGTATACCCGGGCAGGCGGATAATCTCCATCCTGTCCTGCAGGGGAAGTGGTATATCTGGCAGCGTGTTGGCTGTAGTAACGAACAGGATATCGGAAAGATCGTAATCAAGATCAAGGTAATGGTCGTTAAAAGCATTATTCTGTTCCGGATCGAGCACTTCAAGAAGAGCTGCAGACGGATCCCCCCGGAAGTCCATGCTCATTTTATCCACTTCATCGAGACAGAAAACAGGGTTGTTCACCCCTGCTTTTTTCAGAGACTGGATTATTTTGCCGGGCATGGCTCCGATGTATGTTCGGCGATGCCCCCTTATCTCGGCTTCATCACGGACCCCGCCAAGAGACAGTCGTACGAAGTTCCTGCCCGTAGCTCTTGATATTGATTTGGCAAGGGAAGTTTTTCCGACACCCGGAGGCCCGACGAAGCATAATATGGGCCCCTTAATCTTTTTTACAAGAGTCTGAACGGCAAGGTATTCGAGAATCCTTTCCTTCGGTTTTTCAAGGCCGAAATGATCTTCGTTTAATATCTTTTCAGCTCCTTTTATGTCAGAGCTCACGCATGCGCATTCGAGCCAGGGCAGGCTGATAATCCATTCAATATAGTTCCTCACAACTGTCGCTTCCGCAGACATCGGCGTCATCATCTTGAGCTTTTTGAACTCCTGGGCCGTCTTCTCCTCGGCCTCTTTCGACATCTTCTTTTCCTTGATGCGTTTTTCAAGCTCTTTAAGTTCATCGCCGGAATCGTCTTCGGTTCCCATTTCCTTCTTGATGGCTCGCATCTGCTCATTCAAATAGTAATTCTTCTGGGTCTTTTCCATCTGTTCTTTGACCCGTGTTTTGATCCTCTGATCAGTCTTGAATATTTCAATTTCAGTGTTGATCAGATGAAGAAGAAACGTGTAGCGGTCGCTTATTGAAAGCGTTTCAAGAAGGCGCTGCTTCTCATCAATTTTGAAAGCAAAATGGGCTGCCACAGTATCGGCGAGTTGGGAAGGGTTCGTTATCTCGGAAAGCTTCCTTTCAAAGTCTTTCGGAATATTTTTGGTAAGATTTGCGTATTCATCAAATGCTTCCGTAAGAGCCCTGCAAAGGGCTGTGGTTTCAGTCCCGTCAATGTCGATTTCCACAACAGGTTCGACTTCAACCTTGTAAAAGTCTTCATCGTTGAAAAAAGAAACTATCCGTCCCCGTGATTTTCCTTCCACAAGGGCTTTAACGGTTCCGTCAGGAAGCCTGAGAAGCTGTAAGACTCTTCCAACCGTCCCGATTACGCTTATATCCTTTTCTTCCGGATTATCCTCAACCGTAGTTTTCTGGGTTGCCATAAAAACATTTTTGTCCCTGCTCATGGCGTTTGCAAGGGCGCTGACTGATTTGGACCTCCCTACGAAGAGCGGAACAATCATATGGGGAAAAACAACTATATCTCTCAGCGGTAAAAGTGGAAGCTGTATCTTCATGGATGCGGTTTCCTGTTCCTTATCCTTATTAAAAAATCCGGGCATATTTACCATTAATCAGACGATACCTATATCTTTGTGTTGATTCGTGTCCATACTGAAACAAATTAAGCTTGCTTTTTTGATTGCTCATAAAGCAGGATCGGCTCTTCCTTGTTAAGTATGACATCTTCACTGATAACGCATTCCTTCACATTTTTCGCGGAAGGAATTTCGTACATAATATCGAGCAGGCAGCTTTCTATAATCGCCCGCAATCCCCTTGCTCCCGATTTGCGTTTCTTGGCTTCTTTTGCGATTGCCGAAAGAGCGCTGTCCGTCAACCTTAAGTTCACGCCTTCCATTTCAAACAGTTTTTTAAACTGTTTTATGAGGGCGTTTTTCGGCTCCGTTAAAATCCTGATAAGTGACGGTTCGCTCAGTTCCTCGAGTGTCGCTACAACAGGCAGACGCCCCAGAAATTCGGGAATCAACCCGAATTTAATCAAATCTTCAGGCTGAACCATTTTTAATATTTCGCTTTTGCTCTTGTTCTCTTTTGTTACGATTTTTGCCCCGAAACCCATAGCCTTGGAACCAAGCCTTCTTTCTATTATCTGATCAAGCCCGTTGAATGTTCCGCCGCATATGAAAAGGATGTTTATCGTATCGACTTTGACAAAATCCTGCTGGGGGTGTTTTCTCCCGCCCTTGGGAGGCACGCTTGCAGTCGTTCCCTCTATGATTTTAAGCAGTGCCTGCTGGACGCCTTCGCCGGAAACATCCCTTGTTATCGATGGATTATCCGATTTTGCCGCTATCTTGTCTATTTCATCAATATATACAATGCCGCGCTTGCACTTTTCCACATCATAATCCGCATTCTGAAGAAGCGAGAGGATTATATTCTCAACGTCTTCGCCGACATAACCTGCTTCGGTAAGGCTGGTGGCATCCGCTATCGTGAATGGAACATTTAAAAATCTTGCAAGTGTCTGCGCAAGGAGTGTTTTGCCAGTGCCTGTCGGGCCTATAAGCAGTATATTACTTTTCTGTATCTCAACATTGTCGGTGTTTATGCTTGAATCGAGCCGCTTGTAATGGTTGTATACGGCAACCGACAGAATTTTTTTCGCATACTCCTGTTCTATCACATAGTCGTCCAGCATCTCCTTTATCTGCTTGGGGATAAGAAGATTTTCATGTTCGGTGGTCGCTTTATCGCTCTCTTCTTCAATAATTTCGCCGCAAAGCTGGATACATTCATCACATATGTAAACGGCGGGCCCTGCGATCAGCTTTGTAACTTCTTTCTGGTTCTTCCCGCAGAATGAGCAGAAAAGATTGTCGCTGTCGTTCCCTTTTTTTGTCATTTGATGCCTCCGGCTTTTTCAATATTTTCAATGTCACCCCTGTTTACGATGACATGGTCTATTATACCGTATTCCTTTGCTTCTTCGCTGGACATGAAGTAATCTCTATCCGTATCTATCTGTATTTGATTTAAATTTTTTCCTGTATGAAAGGCCAGAATGTCATTCAGGGTATCCTTCATCCTCAGAATCTCTCTTGCCTGAATGGCTATGTCGGAAGCCTGTCCCTGAAATCCTCCCATAGGCTGGTGAATCAGTATGCGTGAATTAGGCAGCGAATAGCGCTTTCCCTTAGCGCCTGCTGTCAGCAAAAAAGCTCCCATGCTTGCAGCCTGGCCTATGCAGACGGTCGCAACGTCAGACTTGATATATTGCATTGTATCATAAACGGCGAGGCCGGCAGTCACTACTCCGCCCGGTGAATTGATATAAAAGTTTATGTCCTTGTCGGGCTCTTCGGATTCAAGAAAAAGGAGCTGGGCGATGAGAAGGTTTGCGACCTCATCGTTCATGGCAGTTCCAAGAAATATAATCCGATCTTTCAAAAGCCTTGAATATATATCGTATGCCCGCTCTCCCCTGCCGCTCTGCTCTATTACCATCGGTATCAGTGGCAAAGTTTTCCTCCTTTTTTAAACTATTCCTGACTTTTTCGAAAAAGTACATTTTTAACCACGAAGATCATGTAGAAAGACCTTTTCCAGTTTCCGTCTCCGGCACAGGTTCAGTAGTTTCAACAGTGTTGTTTTCTATAATAAGACTGATGGCGCTTTTTTCAAGCAGCGTGTGTTTGAAATAATCGAGTTTATCTTTATTCTGCCGGTAATATTTTTTTATCTCGTCCACCGGCTGGTTAAAAGATTCGGACATTTTTTTAAATCCCTCTTCCAGTTCATCGTCTTTTACAATAAGCTTTTCCTGCCCGATTATCTTGTCTAAGATAAGATGTCGCCTTATCTGTTTTTCGGCTGTATCGCGGTATTTTATCGAAAGAGACTCTTTTGACAGGCCGAGAGCTTCAAGGGATGTGTTATGGTAGGCAAAGGATCTTTCGGCGTCGGCAATAATGTTTTCAAGCTCGAATTCAACCATTGCTTCGGGCACTTCGAATTGGGTTCTTGCAATAAGAGCCGTAAATATCTGCTCGTTCAATTCCTGTTCGACTCTTTTTTCGTATCCCTGGCTGAGGTTCTCTTTTATTGTATTTTTCAGTTCTTCCAATGTGTTAAAACCGCCGAGATTTTTTGCGAGTTCATCGTTAATTTCAGGAAGTATCTCTTCCCTGATCTCATTTAAGGTCACATCAAAAACGATATCAAGGTTTTCAAGTTTGGAATTAAAGTAGCCCTCCGGGAAACGAATTTTTATCTCCTTTCTTTCGCCTGCCTTCATTCCGATAATTTGTGAATCAAAATCTTTGGTTATGCGACCCTGTCCCAGTTTAATCGTGAAATTTTCCGTTTTTGCCGTTTCTTCGAAGGGTTTTCCGTCTTTGAACCCTTCGTATGTGATGAGAGCAAAATCGCCTTCATTTGCAGGCCGGGTTTCTTCTATGGTTTTTTGCTGAGCAAGATTCTTCTGAAGCATTTTGAGCTGCGCTTCAATTTCTTCATCGCTTATCCTGTAAACATTCTTTTTAAGCGTCAGGCCCTTAAAATCCATATCTGCAATTTCAGGCTTGATTTCAATGGTTGCGTCATATTTATAAGGTCCTTTTTCGTCAAGGAGGGGCGGCTCTATCTTCGGATCTCCGACAATTTTAAGCTCTTTTTCCCTGACAACATCAATAAATGAATCCTGAAGAAGTTTATTCGATACATCCGAATGTACATCTTTCTTAAAAAACCTTTCCAGAACCGAACGGGGTGTTTTGCCGGGACGGAATCCCTTTAATTTAGCCGTTTTTTTGAGATTTTCATAGGCTTTATCAATCTCAGCCAAAACTCTGTCATTGGGAATTTCAACATGCAGAATCTTTTTTACGGTGCTTACATCTTCAATTGTAACTTGCATATATTTCCTTTCTTATAAAAAAATGCCGGGCTATATTCTGATACACTTCATTTTAATTTAAGCTCCCAGCTGCAATCAGCGGGGGATCTTCGACCGTAAGGCATAGAATATGTTTTTAATTCGCGCGCTAACCCCAACACAAGTTAGCCCGCCATACTGATTGGCGGGACCTTCGGCTGGAATGCGCTCGCTGTTTCGGTTCATAAATGGTGCGAAAGGGGAGATTTGAACTCCCACTCTGTCACCAGAGCTGGATCCTAAGTCCAGTGCGTCTGCCAGTTTCGCCACTTTCGCAACTTGTTAATAATTAACGGTATTGCAATTTACAGCAAATAAGATTAAATCTTTAAATACATATGTATCGCCAGTTCATTCAGCAAACCTTAATATAATATAAGATATTAAACATAATATCAACCGGTATTCGTGTCAAGCATAATTGATTAAAGTTCCTGTTATGTCAATATATTGTAATCGATTTATTGAAAAGATAAATTATGTGTTTCCGGCAGCCGCCTTTCTGCTCCTGTTTATCTGTTGTTTTCAGGCTTAAGCGGGGCAATTTCATACCGGAACCCGGGTTATAACGATAGTGCTGG
>JAHJRK010000507.1 GCA_018830925.1 Pseudomonadota bacterium | reverse complement strand
AGTCCTATTGCTATTACGTTGTTGTTGCCGATACCAAGAACGCCGCCTGCTTTTTTTAATGAAAAATGTCCGAGTTCGGAGACAAGTATTACGCTTCTTTCCGTACCGTATGCCCTGTACGCGGCATATATCCCTTCCTTATCCACTCCTTCAAAGCCTTCTTTCGGGCCGAACTGAGAGTTTCTTGCGACCCACAGGGCCGTCAGATTTGCAAGTGTTCCATTTTCCGTGAAACATCCGAGGGAGGTATGCGTATTCTGCACATGTTCGAGGTAAAAATCTTCGCTTTGCCTGTAAATAATTCTGTGTATCTTTGCGAGAACCTGCTTTTCAATAACGGACAGGACTTTTGAAGTTTCGAGTTTAACGACGTTCTGGTTAAGAGCGGCGACAATTGTCTTGAGGTGAACCATGAAAAACGGTATTGCCGAAGTCATATGACCTATAAAATAGGGAGATGCCACATTGACTGCGTGTGGCGCGATCTCTTCAACCAGATCCGTAATAACATCGGCCAGCTTTTGTTCCGGATTTTCACTTATAACGGTATCCTTATATCTTTCCGAAAGCTCCCTTAAACTCACCTCTTCAGTAATACCGACATGTGTATTAAGAAAATCATGGAGACCGAAAAGAATCTGTTCCATATATTTTACAAGGGTGTCTCTTGCGGCAGTATTCTCAGGCCTGATGAATGTTCTCATGAGAGACTGCCGGTCGGCTACAAGCTCTTTGCGCGGTGTGTATATGTCTTTCATTTGAATATCTTTATCCAATGATTCTCCGGCACCTTTGCGGCTATGGAGAGGTTCTTTCTTTTTGGGAAAATTTTCGGAAAATTAAAACTTTCTTAACACGGCCCGCTTTTCTTTCCAAGTTAATCTTTATCCATTTCTTGAAGTAAAATACTGTTTGCACAATAATATCCATAAATGATATGTCGTCAAGCAAGCGGATGTATTTGGACATAAAGGGCATGTTGATGATATGCCTTTATTTATTTTATCATAATATAAGGAGAAGATAGATGCATTTATCAAATGGAGTTTTGTTCCGGTTGACGGTTTTGGCGGTATGCCTGTCAATGTTTGCTTTGCCGGTTTTTGCAGGAAAAGAGGATAAAGCAGTAAAGGACGATAAGGCGGTTCAAGTCGAAAAAGCCGTGAAAGTGGAAAAAGCGGTAAAAACAGAGAAAGCGGTAAAAACTGAACCTGTTGAAAAAATGGAAGCCACGAAGGGTAATGTTGCAGTGGTCAACGGAGCAGCTATTTCACAGGAGGATTTTGACAGGGAGCTTTTCGGTATTCAGGAGCAGTCTGCAAACCGGGGAGAAAAAATGGATGATGCACGCCTGGCTGAAGTAAAAGAAAAGGTTCTCGACAAACTGATTGACGGCGAATTGCTGTATCAGGAAAGCCAGAAAATGGGGCTTAAAGTTGATGATCCAACAGTTGACGAACAGTACGCCAAGTTCAAAGCGCAGTTTCCGAATGAGGAAGAGTTCAATAAAGAGCTGGCAAAAGTAAAATTAACCGAGGCTTCCCTTAAAAGTCAGATCAGACAGGTAATGGTAATACAGCAGTACATTGACAAGGAGTTTGTTCAGAAAATTACCGTTTCCGAAGATGAACTGAAAGCCTTTTATGAAGCTTATCTGAAAGACAGAATTGAAAAAAATCTCAAGCAGGAGAAAATTCAGAAAGAGGTTGCTCAGTTTCTTGAGAAGCTGAGAGAAAATGCTAATGTGGAAAGGAATTTGCGTTAGGCCGTTATGCAATAACCATTACATTTTTGAACCTTTTGTTACAGCTCCTTATGCCGGTCACGGCATTTCAAAGTCATGGTTATTTTTAACAACGGCTCAGCATATTTTCACTTGACCAAGCGGTAAACATAAACTATATCGTTATGCAAGCAATAAATGTGATTCAGTAAAAAACATAATTTCTGCTTGTTTTCGGAGGTATTATATGCGCCTTAAGAGCAAACTTGAAAAAGGGGAATTTGCAGTTCTAGCCGAACTTGAGCCTCCAAAAGGTATAGATGTTTCT
>JAHJRK010000506.1 GCA_018830925.1 Pseudomonadota bacterium | reverse complement strand
CATTATTCTGGCTGGAAGCTACCGGAATGACCTGCTGATTGTCAAGACTTTTTTACATCTCAATCATATCTGATTGAACCGAAACAACGAGCGCATTTCCCGCTGTTTGCGGCGGGGAGCTTCAATCCCTCACCGGGCTCTCGTTAAACAAAACCTCTTTTGTTCTTGCCGCTATTGCATCATCCCTGAGGTAATTTAATGCTTCTATCATCTCATATGGCGCACCTCGCAGCCGGAGTATATGTGTGTCTCAAGAAGCGATACCCTGTTAAAACCTATCTATCTGAACAATTGCAAGTATTGTCCTGCTCATCATAGAGTCCTCAATGGCTGCCTGGATGAGAGCAACAAAATTTTCATTTCATCGGCCGTTTGAATTCTTTCAGACATGCTCATCTGTTCATGCTTCCCTGGATATAACCTTCAAGATCCATTGAGACATACAAATATCCGGCTTTTTTCACCTTTTCAATCACCGACTTCCTTGTTTTCTCATTCATCATCCTGTCAAAATCTTCCTTTGCCAGTTCAATTCTTGCGAGATTACCATGATGCCGGACCCGGCAGGCGCTGAAACCAAGATCAATCAATGCGTTTTCGGCCTCTTCAATCATTTTCAAACTTTCAATTGTGATGGCAGTGCCATAGGGGATCCTTGTTGCAAGGCATGCCATGGCCGGTTTATCCCATGTTTCAAGCAGCATCTTTTTTGAAAGATCACGTATATCCTGCTTTGAAAGTCCAGCCTCTATCATCGGAGAAGCTATGCCCAGCTCTGAGACGGCTGAAAAGCCGGGACGGAAATCCTTGAGATCATCGGTATTTGCGCCATGAGCAAGTTTGGTTATTCCCATTTCAGAAGCAGCCCTGACCATCTTCGGGAAAAGATTTTTTTTGCACACATAACACCGGTCCCTGCTATTTGCTGTAAATTCAAGCAGATTCATCTCATTTGATTGAATTATGATATGTTTTATCCCATGATTCCGTGCAAACTTTCCGGCGAATTCTGTTTCTCTTGCCGGATGAACCGGTGATGTTACAGTAATAGCTGTAACCTTTTCGCCTAAAAGATCATGTGCCACTGCAAGAAGGAAAGTGCTGTCTGCTCCGCCTGAAAAAGCAACGGCAAGAGATTTGTAATTTTTCAGGATCGAAATAAGTCTCTCTTTTTTAGCTTCAAGATCGTCACTATTCATATTTTTTTCTTTCTTTAAAAGTTGATGGCTTCGTTAAAGGTCAAAATTCAGACGGCAAAGTAATCCGCCTGAGGCGGACATTATGCAAGACGCGCGAATCTTGAGGAATAAAGCATACTCTCTTGTACGCCGCAATGATTCACCCTTTTGAATCGGCCCTGCCGTATCGCGCAGCGAGAAGTGAAGCTCCCCGCAGCAAGTCCGCCTCGGCGGCCGGAATGACTTTTTACGAAGCCGTCAATAATTGTTTACAAAACAGAGCATATCCTTTATATAAAATACAAGAACAATTCTCAACCAATGTAAATACAATTGTGTCTGTTTTCAATTCGCTCGCTAACACCGCCGCAATCAGCGGGGAATGCGCCCGCTGTTTCGGTTCATCTGAAAGGATCATATTTATGGGAAAGACGGCAAAATACATTTCAATTATCGTCCTTGCCATATTAATTGTAATAACCATTCTGACCAGCCACTCGAACAAGGACAACTACTTTATAAAATACAAGGATGGGGCGGTTTATATATGGAAAGGAAGATTCTCCCCGCTCGGCAAGGAGCTCTTTATCACGATGCCCGGAGCGCAACCGCCGAATCCCATACAAAAGATATACTCCCGTGAGGAGGTTTTCCCCTTCATAGCAAAATACTATATTGACATGGCCGATGCGATCCTTGACGTTCCGGGTCTCCCTGATTTTGAAGGCATGAGAACTTACCTGAACAAATCTCTCTCCTATTCAATCACCTCTGACCAGCAGGAAGCAGCTCACGCCCGCTTAAACAAGATCGACAGGATGGTGCTTCTTTACAAGGCCGATATAGCCGTGAGCAAAGACACAATACCTGAACTCAAAACCGCTCTTGAATATTTAAACAGGGCAAATACCCTCGGCCCTGACGAGCTGGAATCGGGGCATCTTAAACAGAAAATTGATTCGATCAGGGCAAGAATGACAATCCTTGAGACCGAGCAGCTGGCAGCGGCACAAAGCCAGAATCAGCAGGACGTTAATCCTCCAGCTAAACCGGTAAAATAAGGTTTTTCTCCCATAATAAACACATTCTACACAGGCCTTCAATATAACTTGCTCAATTTTTTATAAATATTGGAGCAATTAACAGGCAATCCGAGGTTCAGCTCTTTCCAGAACTGGATATCAAATATTACGCATATTAATTGATCGGAGCAATTATCAGATTGATGTTACTGAATAAAAATGGTAAATTGAAGCCATGAATATGAACAGAAATCACACAGCCATATACCAAATGACGGACCGTCGGAACGACAACTTTGTTCCCGGCACACCAGCAGACCGCATTGGGCTCGTCTGGCCTCTGACCCGGGAAATCATATCCTTGAGCAAAAAATACGATGCTGAACGAAGACTACAAAGACATGTTACTCGCCTTATCCGGCGAGAAGGTTAAGTTCCTCCTAGTTGGAGCCTATGCGCTGGCCGCTCATGGTTATCTTCGGGCAACCATAGATATAGATATTTGGATCATGCCGTCACCGCAGAACGCTGATGCAGTTTTGCGGGCATTGCGCCGTTTCGGAGCTCCATTGAACAATCTGACCAGGGAAGACCTTTTGAAAGAAGGTACCGTTTTTCAGATAGGAGTTGCACCAAGGCGAATCGACATAATTACCGCGGCATCCGATCTACGGTTTGAGGAGACGTATGGAAGGGCATTGATTACAAAAATTGAAGGAATTGAGGTACATATTCCATCAATAGATGATCTGATTAGAAATAAGAAGGCATCCGGAAGAACCAAGGATTTGGCCGACGCAGAAGAGTTGGAATCCTTGAAGAACTCCGATCAAATTGCAACACCCGACACGGAATAGCTCGCCCGGCATGCCATTCCTTGAAGGTGAGCATCAGGTTCACGCAAGGAGAACAAATGAACTACGATGAGGACAAGATAGATGAATACACCATAGCTCTTCTCTACCTTGTTGCGCATGAGAGACATGAAGGGCTGGGAGCACGAGCATGGAAGGGGTTCGATTGGGACACTTTGAACAGACTTCACGAAAAAGGGTACATATCGAACCCAGTTGGTAAGGCAAAATCGGTCGGAATGACTGAGGAGGGCTTTCTCAAGGCGAAAGAACTCTTTGAACGACATTTTGTTAAGGAAACAAAAACAATACCCTTTCCGAAACTGACCCCTCCCGCAAAGAAACGATTGGAACAGATACCAGAGCAGGCAAGAAAAGACGTTCTTGAAAACGTCTGGTGTTCGCAATGCCGGACAATGGTAGCTCTACAACTGCGAGAGGGAGAAATGTTGAGACATACCCTGGTGCTGCGGGGAACGTGCAAGAGATGTGGAAGCGAGGCTGCACGGGTAGTAGAGCCGGTTTAAGAATAAGACCGTCGAACATCTATATGGCCTTCGGTTGTCAAGAAAAAACTTCTCAAGATCGGAGATGTAAAGCAAAATTAAATCCGTCTTTGTACTCGATGTTTTGTCAAGTAACCCGTTTGTTCCGGCTTTTGTTTTCAAGGGGGCATATAGGGGACAATTAAACTTGAAAATTGTCCGGTAATATTATCAGGAATTCATGCCAAGAAAATCATGTTTAGGGGGATATCGGAAACGCCCTTTATATATGTAGTTTATAATCCGATTGGTTTATGGGGGAATGGGGAAATTGCCGCCCCTTAATAAGGCGGCAATTTTGTATGAATCGATTTTATCGTTTTTTGTTTTGCCCCCGTGGATAGCTTTCATGTATAATACGTGCCCAAGAATAAACGGGATTTTATGTTCAGCGCACAGATCTGAAATCCAGTGCCAGCAAAATACGCATTCGACTCCGATCACGATATCATCGAGAAATGGGAAAATGATTTCAAAGAGCAGTTCAGGATCCGTTTTGATGTTTTGATGAACCTTCATTTTTCCCTTTTGATCGATGATGCAGACAAACATTTTTCTGGCGTGCAGATCGATACCGCAATAGTTCTTGTGTTGCTGATTGTAAAATCTCATGATGTGGCCTCCTTTAGTTGGGGTTGTGGGAATAATTAGTGGTAATTCTTTTTACACCCTCAGCTTTAGGAAGGCCATAACTAGTATCAATCAAATCAAGGCGACGGTGAATAAGCGCTTTTTGGTTTTCAATTTAGCTGGTAGCCACCGCGCCTTATTTCCGTCGTTAGCCAGACAACCCACAGAATACATTGGAGATGACATGACATTCGACCCTGCGACCGAGATCCAGAACTTCCTTGCGTTCGGCGAATTCGGGGACGTGAACCCCTCGATCTGCGACTCTTCGACCTATACATTCATGAGCGTCGCGAGGATGGAAGAAGTCTTCGAGCACGAGATAGAAGGATGCTTCCTTTACTCTCGACACTGGAATCCAACGAACAAGGCTCTCTCGACCGCCCTTGCCCGGATGGAAGCGGGCGAATCGGCCCTGGTGATGGCCTCAGGAATGGCGGCGATCAGCTCCAGCTTTCTGCAGCTGTGCTCTTCGGGCGACGAGATCGTGTCGAGCCGTACCGTATACGGTGGCACTTATGCGTTGCTGGCTAACCTTCTCCCGCGGTTCGGGATTACAACGCGATTCGTTGATCTCAGTGATGAGCAGGCCGTCAGGGCCGCCATGACGCCAAGGACGCGCATCCTTTACTGCGAAAGTGTGAGCAACCCACTTCTCGAGGTTGCGGACATTCCCGCACTATCCAGTCTGGCAAAGGAGCACGGAGCCCGTGTCGTCGTGGACAACACGTTCAGCCCGCTCATTCTCTCCCCTCTTCGACTCGGAGCCGACGTCGTGATGCACAGCATGACGAAGTTCATCAACGGCACGAGCGACTGCGTTGCGGGCTGCGTTGTCTCGTCGAATGATTTCATCGCCAGTCTTAATGACATCAATAGCGGGCCGAGCATGCTTCTCGGGCCAGTGCTGGACAGCATTCGCGCCGCAGGCATCCTCAAGAATCTCCATAGTCTTCACGTTCGGATGGCACGACACAGCGCAAACGCGCTCTACCTCGCGGGACAATTCCAGAATGCGGGACTAACGGTCCACTACCCGGGCCTCACCAGCCATCCGCAACACGAGCTAATGTCGCGGCTGATGAATCGCGGTTTCGGCTTCGGGGGTATCGTAGCGGTTGACGTAGGAGACAAGGCGACGGCCGACAGCTTGATGACTCGAATGCAGGAGGAGAAGATCGGCTACTTGGCTGTCAGTCTTGGCTATTTCAAAACGCTGTTCAGCGCCCCAGGCCACAGCACCTCATCAGAGATCCCGCCGGAGGAGCGCCACAGGATGGGAATGGGCGATGGGCTGATTCGGTTCTCGGTTGGGCTCGATAACGACATGGAGCGTACCTGGGGAACAGTAAATAGCCTCCTCCAAGAGCTCGGCATCTCTGGAGGCCATTCAGGAAGTACCAAAGGACGCGGTGTTCGTGGCCATGGAGCTGGCTAACAAATCGGTGCTGACTACGTCCAGTACCGCGTTAATCAGGATAAAATGGAAAGGAGGAATATGTTAAAAATTGCTGATAGCTGGCTGTATGAGATAATAGGGGTACTTTTTATAATTGGTTTTATTGGATGCGCTGGCTCCAAATCCCAATCTGTCAATATGCGCATTTCCCCTTCTTTAAGCGGACCTATCTCCCTAATGCCTTATAACACAAATTTTGAAAGATATTATTATTCCGATGCTCACCAAAGAGGCGTTTCTATTCTTGAGAAATATATCATTTACGAAATTCAAAAACGAAGTAATGCATTTACTTACACTTTTGACAGTAATGATCTAAAAAATCTTAGAACAACGATTCTTGAAAGTTTGAACAGTACCGGTCAGTTTACTTCCGTTAAGGATGTCAATTTTTTAGGTGACGATTTGCCCAGCAAAGGAATCAAACTATTTATTGATTTTAAACGTATGGGTATATCTCAAAAGATTGCTTTTGTTTGCACAATCGAAGCAAAAGTTAAAGTTGAAAGTTATGATGGTAAAATTCTTGGGGAAAAAGAAATTGTGATTAATGAAAAGGGTCTTATGTCTGTAAGTGCTGCTAAAAATAATGCTATAAGGCAATTTATTAATGAACTTGAAGAATTGCTGAACACTATTTAGAGTTTTAAGTAGTTTTTAACAGATTTTACCATATTTAGTTGTAAAGATAATAGGTTAATATGGGGAGTATTTAGGGGGTGTGGCATATGTTGATTTTGACAGTCTCGTTTGCCGCAAAATATACTAAATATGAAAATGTGAAAATGTTGCCAAACTGCACACATTGTGATAATTTATAGTTTAAATGAAGAGCATAAACTGGAGTACAGAAAAGAGCATTTTACTTAAATCGTCACGGGGCATCTGTTTCGAGGATGTGGTTTTCTATATTGAAAGGGGTGAAATATTAGACGATTATCTACATCCCAACCAGCAGGCATACCCCGGACAACGAATCATGGTCATCGGCGTTGCCAATTACGCCTATCTCGTACCTTATATTGAGAATAAAGAAGAGTTATTTCTGAAGACCATTATCCCAAGCAGGAAGGCAACACAGCGATATATTGGAGAAATAAATGAAGGCTAAACTAACAAAAGAAGAGAAGGAAATACTTGATAGCTTCGAGAAAGGTGAATGGATTCCCGTTACAAACCTTACTAAAAGAAAGAAAGAGTTAGTTGCATACGCCCGCAATACCCTGCGAAAGGACAAGAGGCTGAACATACGTATTTCTGAAAGAGACCTTCTTGAACTACAGAGAAAAGCGGTTAAAGAGGGTCTACCATACCAGACTTATGTATCAAGCATCATCCACAAATTCATCAACGGGTCTCTAGTCGAAACGGTAAAATAAAACGGCCAACCAGGCAATCCAGCCGATTGCTTACGCTCCGGCTGATTTTTTCGTTGGGTATAAAATATATAATTACAGTGGAGGCTGATTTATGAAAAGATTATGCATCATATTTTTATTTTTCATATGCCTGATAACTGGTTGCGCACAGCCAATCATAAGAAACCAGACGATTCCATCTGTCGATTCAAGTTACAGCCTTGCTAAAGAAATCACTGTAAGTGCCAAAAATGGTTGGCAAGGTTCAGGCATCTCGCTTCAAAAAGGACAAAAATTTATCATAAGAGCAAATGGGCTTTGGAATAAAGGCTTTGCATCTGATTGTGGTCCTGATGGTTATATCGGGTCTGCCGGAGAAATCCGTTACAATTCCGAATATGGTACTATGGCATTACTCGGTAAGATTGGTAATGGGAAAGAATTCCTTGTAGGAAGTTATCTTATATTGGAAGCCACCTCTTCAGAGGAGTTGTCGTTTCGGCCCAATTGCGCTGATATTGGTTTTTGGGATAATTCTGGCGGTGTTTCAGCAAGTATTTACCTGCCAGAATCTTATCACGCGCAAAATAAAGCAGCTCCACAAAAGGATGTCCAAAATAAACAGGCAGGAAAATTTGATAGTAAAAGAGAAGGTTCATCTTGGGCGGTAATTATAGGCATTTCTAAATATAAGTACTCTGATGTTAACGGGCTATCTAATCTTATTTTTGCTGATGACGATGCAAAAGCATTTGCTCGTACACTTTATAATCTCGGTTGGAGTGAAAGTCATATAAAATTATTACTTAACGAAACTGCCACACAGAGAAATATTATGATTGCTTTGGAATCCTGGTTAACAAAAGCAGGACCAAATGACCAAATAATACTATTCTGGGCGGGTCACGGATATCCAGATCCCGAAGACCCCGAAAAGGTTTATTTTGCATGCTATGACACAGATGTTTCTACCCCTGCAACCGGCTACCGTATGGATTCCGTTCGACGGGCATTGGAAGAAAGAAAATCAAAAAATGTAATTGTCCTTGCTGATACGTGCCACGCGGGGAAACTCATTTCAAGAGGGGATGGCAGTCGAGGAATATCTATCATACCAGATCTTAACAAGATTGCGCGTGAGAAGAAAGTTCCAAAAGGTTGGGTGTTCATGGTGGGAGCAGATACTGACCGACAAGCAATCGAACACTCGTCATGGTCAAATGGTGCATTTACGCATTCTCTAATCAAGGGACTTAATGGTGAGGCTGATGGTT
>JAHJRK010000077.1 GCA_018830925.1 Pseudomonadota bacterium | reverse complement strand
GCAAAAGGCGCTTATATCGTCGGCGGATCGATAAGAGATCTTATTTTACGACGAATTCCAACCGACTATGATATTGCCGTGCTCCTGTTTCCTGAAAAATATGCATCTGCGCTTGCGTCATGCGTTAACGGGCATGTTATTAAAATAGGAAAACAGAATCAACCGTTATACAGGGTTGTTTCGGAAAACGGCACTTTTGATATTTCGGCAATAGATGGCAAAACGATTGAAGACGACCTTGCAAAAAGAGATTTTACTGTCAATGCTATCGGTTATGATCTTGCTTCGGAAAAAATTATAGATCTATCCGGAGGAATAAATGACCTGTCAATAAAAAAAATCAGGATGGTTTCAGAAGAGATTTTTGAAAAAGATCCTGTCCGCCTGATAAGGGCGTTCAGGATAGCGGCAATGCTTGATTTTGAAATAGAATCTGGAACCGCCCATGCCATCGTTAATAATGTTAAACTCATTACAAAGGCTGCGGGAGAAAGGATAAAAGCCGAACTTTTCAAAATACTTTCCTGCCCGAAATCATATATTTATATTCATCAAATGTATGAAACAGGTCTTCTTTTTGAAATATTTCCTGAACTGACGGCACTGCAGGGCTGCAAACAAAATAAGCATCACTCATATGATGTCCTGGATCATTCTTTAACAGCATTTAGCCGGCTTGAAATGTTATTGAATGAAAAAATATTCAACACAGGAGCAACTGACTTTCCAATACCGGATATAGACGAAAAAAGATCGGCACTTTTAAAATATTCCATATTGCTCCATGATATAGGAAAACCATCCGCTCTATCAGTTGGGGATGACGAGAATATTCATTTTTTCGGCCATGACATAATCGGCGCCGAAATGGCAAAACAGGTATCAAAAAGGTTGAAATTATCAAATAATGAGGCTGATTATATTGATTTTATAATAAGAAACCATATTGCAGCTCTTAATTTATTCAACTCCTGTGTTAATAAAGATCTGCTTTCAAAAAGAAGTTTGACCCGTTTCTTTATTAAATGTGGAGATATGACTCCTGATATTCTGCTTCATACAATTGCCGACATAAAAGGAAAAGGAAACGAAGATAAAAGAAACGAAGATTTTTTGATTTTCGCATCGTATCTTCTAAAAGAGTTTTTTTCGGTCTATAAGGTTAAAAAGACCGGACCGCGGCTGATTACAGGGAATGATCTTGTTGATGAGTTTGGCCTGTCACCTTCACCTTTATTTAAGAGAATCTTATCCGTTGTTGAAGAGTCAAGGATTTCAAACGATATAAAAAATCGTGAAGAGGCTCTTTCTTTGGTAAAAGAGCTGATAAAAAGCAATTTAAGAAAATAATCTTGTTTAATGATCTACCAATCAACCGATAAACAGCTCTTTTTTGTTATTTTTTTGATGTTTAATTTTTATCCTAACCCTTGACAATATAAAGTCGTTTCTATAATTGGAACAAGACATACAAAATGGATAAGACGATTATTCCAATAAATAAAACCAGGAAACAAGAAAAGGAGAATTGTAAATGAACATTTTGTTTTTCGGACCGAACGGCAGCGGTAAGGGAACTCAGGGGGCCATTTTAAAGGATAAATACAAGACCCCGCACATCGAATCCGGTGCAATATTTCGTGAAAACATCTCAAAAGGAACCGAACTCGGTGCAAAAGCCAAGGCATATATAGACAAGGGCGATTTGGTACCTGATGAAATTACGATTCCTATGATACTGGACCGCATGAAACAGCCTGATTGTAAAAATGGTTGGCTTCTTGACGGTTTTCCCAGGAATAAGAACCAGGCAATCAAACTTGATGAATCCTTGAAAAAAGCCGGCATAAAGCTTGATATAGTTGTTGAAATTATACTTGACAGGCAGATTGCAAAAAACAGGATCATGGGCCGCAGGCTTTGTGAAAAGGACAACAATCATCCCAACAACATATTCATAGATGCGATAAAACCGAATGGAGACAAATGCCGTGTCTGCGGAAGCAATCTTAAAACAAGAGCAGATGATCAGGATGAAACGGCAATCAACAAACGCCATGATATTTATTATGACGCACAAAACGGAACACTTGCATCATCTTACTATTTTAAGGATATTGCGAAAAAAACAGGCTCTTTAAAATATATTACACTTGACGGCACTCCGGGCGTAAAAGAAGTCCAGGCGGAACTAATTTCAAAGCTTTAATTATGCCTGATAATTTGAAGCTCCCCGCCGCAAAAAGCAGGGTTATTGCTCGTTGTTTCGGTTGAAAATGCGCTGATCGTCCCGGTGTCATTATTCGTTGTTAACAATTTTTCTTGCCAAGCTATTAATTATAAGTTAAGAGCATAAGTTCTATAATACGTCAAATAAACATCAGGGATAGGATCGAAGAGCTCAGGCTATTCCGGTGAAAAGAAGGGGGCGAAAAATTTGAAGGAAATCCAAGTCAAGGTTTTTGATAATGACCTTGAAAAAGCGATGCGCATTTTGAAAAAAAAGATCCAAAACGACGGACTTTTCAAAAGGCTTAAATTAAAAAAGAGCTTTGAAAAACCGAGCGAATTCAGGCGTCGAAAGCAGCGCGAAGCTTTAAGAAGAGAGAGAATTGCAATTTCAAGAAGCAAATACAGAAGATAAGGTAAAAATATCGTAAATAAAAAACCCGGCGAAAATATATTTTTGCCGGGTTTTTTCATTCTCTGCTGCTAATACATTACATTTGTCAGGATCAAGTCTATGGGAAATAAGGCTTATAACGATTGCCTTAATTCGATGTACAGCTTGAGAAGGTTTGGGATCAAGCTTGGTCTCACTACAATAAAAAATATCCTTTCAGCTCTAGGAAATCCCCAGAATAACTATCCATGCATACATGTGGCTGGAACAAACGGGAAAGGCTCCGTTGCATCGGCTCTTGCTGCAATTTTACAAGAGGCTGGTTATAAAACGGGATTATTCACATCGCCACACCTGGTGACTTTCAATGAAAGAATCCAAATTAACCATCACTTAATATCAAATAAAAATGTTGTTGAATCATATAATGCCGTAAATAATGTTCATCATGGATCCCGCGAACCGACATTTTTCGAATTATCAACAGCTATGGCCTTATACGAATTCAGCAAAGAAAAAGTCGACTGGGCCGTCATTGAAACGGGCATGGGGGGAAGATTGGATGCCACAAATATAATCAAACCGGCTATATCGATTATTACAAACATCTCAATAGAGCATAAAACATATCTTGGTAATACAATCGAAAAGATTGCAGGAGAAAAGGGCGGAATAATAAAAAGAGGAACACCCGTAATCACCGGAGCAAAACAAAAAAATGCAATTAATGTCCTGAAAAATATAGCTGCAAAAAAAAGGGCTCCTTTTTATCTTCTTGGCGAAAGTTTCAAAACAAGAAAGAATAAAAATGGAACCTTTACATATTATGGCATAGAAAAAGTATGGTCGGATATGCGGACAGGCTTGAGTGGAGTTCATCAGATAAAAAACGCGGCTCTTGTTCTCGCAGCCTGCGAGATTCTCGGGGAAAAGATCGACCTTCCGGTTGAACACATTAGAGCCGGTTTATTTCAGAACAAATGGCCGGGAAGGCTTGAAGTCGTCTCATCTTCTCCTTATATAATTCTCGACGGCGCGCATAATCTGGATGCCGCACGCACACTTTCCCGGTTTTTATCCAAAGAATTCACCGGCAGGAAAATAACGGTTATCGCAGGAATGCTTGATGATAAACCTTATCCTGCCATGTTAAAGAGTATTCTTTCCGTATGCAGCAGGGCTATATTGACAAAACCTTTAATTGACAGGGCGCTGAAACCTGAAACGCTTTATGAAGCATCGAAAGGAATCGTAAAAAACATAACGATCATACCGGATGTAAGAGAAGCCATTGATTACGCCGTTAAGACAGCCTCGAAAGATGAAGTAATATGCATTACCGGCTCTTTGTATGTTGTAGGCGAAGCAAAGGCAATCTTTTCAAACTTGACTTTTCAGCACATATAACCTAATTAACAAGCATCCGCGCCCGTGGCCCAGTGGATAGGGCGTCAGCCTCCGGAGCTGAAGATCGCTGGTTCGATTCCAGCCGGGCGTACCACTTAAACAAAAGACTTTATTCATATTTATTTCTTTTGACTTTACCCCATTGCTTATTGTGGATATCTTTTTATCCTTTCTTAATAAAGCTTAATAGATACTTTCGCAGATACGCACCATCCGACAACAATACAGGGAGCAGTTTTATTGCACTGTGGTAGCAAGTCCTAGCTTCAGAATAATATCCTGAAACATATAATGAGCGGAACAAGGTAAGGTATCGCCTAGCAAGAAATTCATTTCGAAAAAGCATGAGATCCGGTGTAAGAATCTTCGAATCGAACAGGATGTCCACAATGTCAGTTCCAACCTGTGTAATCAATTTTGTGTTGTTCCTCAGGCTATCGCTATGCTTGAATATTTTCAAAACCGGATCGGGAAAAGATGCGCAATGAAAAAGCGCCAGTACTTGGGCAAATACAGGTATGTCTTCGCTGTTACGTATGTGATCAGGATATTTGATCTTTTCAAATACTCTTCGATCCATTATAGCCGCACCATGAGAGATCCTGATATCTCCCCGGATGTAATTGACAAAATTTTTTTTCTTATCCATAGAAAAAGGCTTGGGTATATAAATTTTTTCTTTGCCATTTTCGTGGACAGAAAGATGCCCTCCTAGTACCATATCAAGATTCGGTTCTCCTTGAAGAAAAGAACAAAATTTATACAGAGCGCCAGGAAGAAGACGGTCGTCGGCATCAAGAAAAATTAAATAGTCACCACATGATTCCTTGATCCCTCTATTTCTGACATTAGCTGGGCCACGGTTTTCCTGTCGGAAATATTTAATTTGGATAGGATATTTCTCACAATAGGAACGCATTAGTTCGGGGGTTTCATCCACTGAACCGTCATCTATCACCAATATTTCAAAGTCATCTTGTTCTTGCGCGAGTGCAGATTCTAATGCATTAGGAAGAAAATGGGCATAATTATATGTAGGGATTATAACCGAAAATTGCATTCTCTTCAAATAATTCCTATCACTTAAGTGCTTAATAGTGTGTTGATAATATTCAATAAAGATAACATAGAAAGAATCACCAATTTTTCGGAAAGCGTGCCGGCGTTTACTGGCCAAACGAAACTCCGGATTCGGACTAAAATTGATTTCGTCTGGGTAAAGCCAACACATTACAGTGTGTTTTATTTGTCATCCGCACTGTCAATGCTTTTTCTTCAATTCCCCAATCCTTTATTACTCCGATCACATCGTATTGAGTATCTTCTAAAATTCTATTAATCTTTGAAATGTCACTTTCAGAATGAGTACCTGTTTCAAAAACAAGAGTTGGCCTATCTGACTTTAATGTTTTTATAGCGCCAGCCAAAACGCTTGGCTCGTGACCTTCAACGTCCACCTTGATAAAAGAAACTATATTATCAATTTCTTCAAGAATAGTATCAAGGGGCATTACTTTTATTTCATATTCTCCCTTGTCGCCAATTCTGGATTTGCTATGATCTGACTCATCTATCTCAAATTTCACGATTCCTTCTTCATCAGAACATGCACAATTAACAATTTCTACGTTTTTAATAGCGTTGAGGTATAGAAGCTCTCTTATGTAAGGATGAAGATTTCTATTAGGTTCGATAGAGTAAACCTTTCCAATGTAACCCACCCGCTCAGCCATACATAACGATAAAAAACCAAGATTTGCACCGACATCGACCGCAACTGTCCCCTGCTTAACGTAACGTTTAATAATCCATTCCATGGATAGATCAATAGAACCCCTGACCTGCACATGACGAGTTGCCGAATCGATAGAACTCACAGGAACAAGAAAGTTGTTGCAAGTTCGCACTAATTCTTTAACGACATTTTTCTTAAGAGACGACTTCTCTCGTTTTCGTACCCATGGGAGTATAGTTGATCCCATTGAATAGTTATCTTTGAAGCGATAGTAAGCTCTTAACTTTTCAGATTTAATCTTCATATACAACCCTCTTTTCTTAGCTGGCCAAATAATAATTATACAAAACTTGCATCAATTTAAAATAGCGAAATAGGTGCTATCAATTCATTGGAAAATCAAAACATCTTGCGTTTTATTATTGAAATCTCATCCCTGAATAAAGCATCAATATGCGGCGCGTTTTTCCAGTTTTGCATCAAACGATCAAGATCTTTCATGAATGCTTTTTGAAATCGCCATGTAAACCGGTGTTTGCAAACAGCATCAAGATCTGTAATGAATAATTTTTTTTCCGAGAGAATGAAATTTGTAGCCTTGAAATCTCCATGACTTATAGAAGAAGACGCGAACATCCAGAGCAGTTCGCCAAACTGTTTTACCAGTCCGGGAAGATCAATTTCTCCTGCTTTATCTGAATTAAGAAGATGATAAGTATCCGTACCGTCAATATATTCAGTCAAAATATATGATACACTTCTAAACGGGCCAAGCCTTTTTTCCATCATGGCTACCGGGTTAGGGGTATTTACTCCTACACTCTTCAACAGGTGCGCGTTGCGCCATGAGACCCATGCTCTGCTCTGTCTGCAGGCGCGTCTTAAGGCATGCCACATGTTTTTCATATTATATCGTTTTGCTACAAACAGCCGCCCTGATAATTCGATCAAATAAACCGTAGAACTGTTCCCGTCCTTAAGCTTCCTTCCTTCTTTAAGCACGGCATCAGGATTATCAAGAAAAGCGGCCATTGCGTCGTCATAATAAGTTCTGCCGCAAATCATATACCGACGCATGCTTTTATCACATATAAAGGATGTGCTTTCCCTGAATATTTTCTTCAGATAGTCTTTTTCCGCTCTATGTCTGCGCTTAACCAACTCTTTCATCAGGCAATCATAAAAAGCATCAGACGGCATCCATTTTCTCTCAGAGGCATAGGCCTTAAAGGCTTTAGAGATCAGGTTGCCGTATTGCGGATAGAATTGCGCAAAAAAAAGTCCGAGATTTTTCAAGCTCGGCTTCAAGGGCAGAGTTTTTCCTATATGGCCTGCGTCAACCGCATCTCCGTCGATAGTATAAATATTTTCGCCCGATAAAAGAAAATTTCTTATGTGAGGGTCATCCTGACAGATACCGGACATATGCTGTTTTGCAATAACAGTCATAAGTCCGGTCAGAATAGAAAGGCGCCTGCCGTCGTTTTCAGCTTTCTCCCAGACTTTCTTAAGGTCTTCGCTCCCGCTTATCTCCTCAAAACCAAGAAGAGGTACCTCTCCTGATACGGAAACCCCGCGGAAAAGCAGCTTAGGCGTAATGATGCCTGAACTCTCCAAGGCCTTTATACCGCGTTCTTCGCGCGCGAAATGTCTCTTGCCATCGGTTAAATCCAGGAAAAACTTTGCAACGACATCCAAACCATTCCATTTTCCGGAACAGACCAGACGCTTACCGGGCAGAAACCTCAAAATATCGGTGCATAACAGTTCAGCCACCCTGCCTTCGAATTCAATATCTATACTGAATGGGACCGTAAGCTTCCTGCCCGATGAACGGAGATAATTGCCGTCTGAAATTTTTATATTGTCGGAATAATTCATTATTGATCAGTGCCGATGCCGACTATCTCTTGTTGCCTGTTATTATTGCCGCAGCATTGGGTATATGGATAATCCTTCCTTAAAATGCCCGGTTATCAACTTTTGAGCTACTGAAATATAAAGCAAACCATCTTTATTTACCACGCTGTCAGACATGAACAGAAACGCTTTAAGCGTCAAAGAAATACAAATAATATATAAAAGTCCGTTTTTGTTTTCAGACCATTTCGAAATCTTTTCAAACAAGTTGAGACCCCCCGCAATATATTAATATAACCTGTTATTAGCACAGGATTATACAACCGTCAAAAATCTTATTTAAAGCATTTTATTCCGATCATTGACATAATCAATTCTCTCATATATTCACTTTGGTATCCGGAAAATATTATAAGAAACCTGATTTAACACACAGGCTTTTACAGATTGAAACAAATATCTTACGAACAATATCTTGCCCTGCACAATGATGCTGAAATACTTGCTTCAGACAGTTTCGGAGAAAAAGTACTTCGTCTCAGGGATGGTTCAATTATAAAGCTGTTCCGTACAAAAAGGATAATCTCATCCGCTCTCTTTTACCCGTATGCATTACGATTCGTTCATAATTCTTCAAAATTAAAAAACCTCGGAATAAACACGGTAACAGTTATAAACGCCTTTAAAATTCCATCCATTAAACGAACAGCGGTTCATTATAAAGAGCTTGAAGGTGACACGCTTCGAAATCATATCATGCATCATTCGCTGAACGGCAATATTGTTCAAAAGCTTGCAGCGTTTATAGCCAAGCTTCATAACGAAGGTGTATATTTCAGATCAATTCATTTTGGCAACATTTTAATTATTTCAGATAAGGGTTTCGGGCTGATAGATATAGCTGATATGAAGACCAGGGGGCGACCTTTGAGTCTTCGGGAACGCACCAGGAACTTTTTCCATTTAACAAGATATGAGATCGATAAAAAATCGCTGATGCCTGAAAAAAATGCCTTTACAGAGTCATATATAAGCGAATCCGGTCTTGCGCCAAACCACTCGGCCAGACTCAAAAAAACGATCGATTCGATACTTTCCTGAACCGAAACAGCGATCTCGTTCCCCGCTGAATGTCCCGCCAGCGGCACGTCCGCCAATCTTTATGGCGGACATGGCGGGCGGACTTGCGACGGGGAGCATCAATTATTTTTCAGAGAGCATTTTCTTTATCTTTTTTGCTCTTCTGCGTTTTCGCCTTGCTATATATTCGGGATAAAGGT
>JAHJRK010000505.1 GCA_018830925.1 Pseudomonadota bacterium | reverse complement strand
TATATCAATACCGCGCTTTCTGACCTCTTCCTTCTGCCTGTCAATCTCCTTAAAAAGGTAAGGAGGAAGATTTATCAGTCTTTCAGATTTTTCAATTGTAATCATATTATCAGCACCATCCCATATAAAAATTAGGTTATTTAGACTGTAGGCTGTTAGCCTAATCCGCCAAACAGTATGGCGGACAGTCTAACCCCGATAAACGGGATAAGTACCTTCACGAAATAATTTTCTGCCAGAAACGCGCAGAAAATTATCTCTAAGGTACTAATACCGCCATGCATCTTCCCAAAGTTCTCCCTTGTATATGACCCTCGCGTCTCCTTCAAGATAAACATCGTAAAATCTTCCATTATCCTCCCTGAAATAGATGACAAGGAGACCGCCGCTCCTTGTTACGACCTTTATCGGAGATACGGCTTTATTCTTAAATGCTGTAACAAGCGCCGATGCGATTGCCCCTGTGCCGCATGCCAGGGTCTCAGCTTCAACGCCCCTCTCATATGTCCGGATCGATATTGTCCCGTTTTTTATTCCGGTTATAAAATTCACATTTGTTCCGGCAGGAGCAAAATATTTATGGAATCGTATTTCCCTTCCTGTGCCTGCGACATCAACCCCATCGATGTCGTCCGTAATTATAACCGCATGCGGAACACCCGTATTTATGCTTGAAACGGTCAAAGGGCCGCTGTTGAGCTCAATCAGGCAATTATCTTTAATACCTGAAGGATTCATCATCTTAACTTTACACCTGTCACCCGTAACTTCGGCATGAACAATTCCGGCATCGGTTAAAAACGACATGCCGGAGCCGGCAATCCCGTTTAAATATGCGAACCTGGCAGCGCATCTCGCTCCGTTTCCGCACATCTCGGCTCTGCCTCCGTCGGAATTAAAATAACGCCACTTGAAATCTGCCGAATCATGCTTTTCTATCAGTATCAATCCGTCGGCCCCTGCCGACATCCTGCGCATGCAGACTTTTTTAATAAACGAAGGGAGTCCGCTTTCATCAACAATATTCTTCCTGTTGTCTATTATGATGAAGTCATTACCGCTTCCGCTCATCTTGAAAAAAGTTATGTTTTCCATATTATCTTTTCATCCTGTCAGATGTATTAAATTAGGACGCAGATTTTCACCAATATCCGCAGATAGATAAGCTGATAGGCTGTAAGCTGTCAGCTAATTCGCCAAACGTGTGGCGGACAGACTAACAGTCTTTAATCTAAACTTCTGCGTTCAAATGCGTCCAAAAAGGGAATATCTATAATATCGAGTTGCTCATAAAAAAGACGGTATCTTTTCGCCTCTTGTAAGATCTTCATATTTCTGGCGTTTTCTTGCAACATAAAATTTATCGTCCTTTACCATGATTTCCGGAATTTTAAGCCTCGAACAATAGTTGGATGACATCACGAATCCATAAGCTCCGGCGCTCATAACAGAAAGAAGCTCTCCCTGGCCGACTTTAGGCATAATACGGCCAAGAGCCATAAAATCTCCGCTTTCGCATATAGGGCCAACGATATCGGCCGTCATCTCTCCTTCACCTGAAATCACAACCGGTTTAATCGCATGGAATGCCTTGTAAAGAGTCGGGCGGACAAGGTCATTCATCCCGGCATCAACAATGACAAATTCCTTATCATCGGTTGATTTTCTGTAAAGCACCTTTGTCACAAGAATCCCCGCATTTCCAACAATCACCCTTCCCGGCTCTAAAATCAGTTTGACCTTCAAATCTCCAATCGATTCTTTTATTGCATTGGCATATTCGACCGGATCAGGGGGTGCTTCATTATCATAAGTTATTCCAAGGCCTCCGCCCATATCAAGATACTTTATATTGATCCCGTAATCCATAAGATCTCTTATCATCGATTTCAGGCTGGAAAGTGCTTCCATAAAAGGTCCAGTCTCTGTAATCTGGGAGCCTATATGGCAATCAATACCTACGACATTGATATTCGCAAGTCTCATGGCGGTTCTGTATCCCATTATCGCAAACTCCGTGTTGATCCCGAATTTATTCTTCTTCATCCCGGTTGAAATATAAGGATGGGTCTTGGGGTCGACATCAGGATTTACCCTTATTGCTACAGGCGCTTTTTTCTTCAACAGCCCCGCTCTCTTATTTATGACTTCGAGCTCTTCCAGGGATTCTATATTAAACATAAGTATGCCTGTTTTCAGGGCGTAATCTATCTCATCTATTCTCTTCCCAACTCCTGAATAGACGATTTTCCGCGGTGAAAATCCGGCTTTTAATCCGCGGTACAGCTCTCCGCCTGAAACGATATCAAGCCCTCCTCCGAGATTTGAAAACAGTCTCAGAACCGCAAGGCTCGTATTGGCCTTTGCGGAAAAACAGATAAGCCTGTCGACACCTTTAAATGCATCGCTGAATACCCTGAAATGTCTTTTCAGCGTTGCATGACTGTATATGTAAAGCGGTGTACCGATCTTTTCGGTGATCTTGCGGACAGGCACATTCTCACAATACAACTCATTGTCCCGGTAGATAAAGTGATTCATACAACTCCTGATTCAAGTAAATATCAAGTGGTAGAAAAGCGTATTTTTTTTACGAAGCCGTTAATAAATGACGCTCTCATAAAAAGTCATATGTGAACGGATTTGAGATTTTTGGGAAACAGATTTTTGAATCACTGAGTGTTAAAAATCATCCGCCATAATTCTGG
>JAHJRK010000504.1 GCA_018830925.1 Pseudomonadota bacterium | reverse complement strand
TTCTTCAAAAAAGCTCCTTGCAAGGTTATATCCGGGCCACTGGTCCGAACAGACGGGAGTCCATGCTGCTGGAACAAATGAAAGAACCACATTCTTTTTCCCTTTGAACTGGCTGAGTGAAACTCTCTCTCCTGAAATGGAGGGAAGCGTGAAATCAGGAGCCGGTTCACCGACCTTGACTTTAAGTACGCTGTCGACCGGTTTCAATTCGCCAGGATTATATATATTGTTCTTATATGCATCGGAGAGCGCGAAGGCCGGCACACATATTAAAGCAAGCGCGATAATCGGAACAATGCTTCGTATAATATTTTTAATCATGACAACACCTCCTTCTTATTTTAAACCGGCAAGATTTTTAATCTTCTTCAAAAATTCATCTGGATCGCTTACGCCCCCCAGTTTGGAATATACAACTTTATGGGTTCCATTCTTGCCAATTATTATGGCAATAAAATATGGAGTCCTGACTTCTCCGAGAATTCCGTGAATCGAAAAATCACCATCAGAGAACAATGGAAACTTTATACCGTATTGTTTCCTGAAAAAATCGATTTCAAAATCAGAGTTCCCGACACCGATTCCTATCAGCTTTAACTTGTCTTTAAGACCGCTGTCGCTCATGATCCTGCTGTAAAGATCATTTACAACAGGAGCGTCCTTCTGACAATGCGGGCAATACATGCTGAATATCTGTATCAATACGACCTTAGCCTTTATTTGAGGGATAAGGAATAGACCCTCGCCTTTTAATCCGAGATATTTTCTGTATCCCTCATCTACGGGAATCGGAAGGCTGATCTTCGGAAGTATTCCGCCTTCGGAAGGCGGAGCGTTTTGCCCGAATGAAGGAAACGGCAAAATAAAGAAGCTGAGAACAACGATAAAACCTGTTAAAGCTTTTTTCATGATTCAAACCTCCTTATATATTATCTGGATTTGATTGACAGAATATGACGGAAATAAAATATTTTTTAATCAGGATATCATTATTAAAAGTATTAGGCCACTGGATTTTTTCATTGTTAAAATGATCAGGGAAAAATATCACCGCCTGCCTAAAAGACTTGAAATGTCAAAAACGAACCCCGAAAAAAAGACCTTGTTTTTTATAAAAACAGCAGCTTGCCGGAATGTTACACGCAATAGATTTTACCGTTTGGAGTTGTTTCAAGATATTTGTTATTTTATCAGCTCGGGGAGAAAAGTCGCGATTTTCGGGAAAAGCATCAGTAATAATATGCATACGATATACGCAGGCAGAAAATATATCACCCCCTTAAATACTTCATTGAGACTGATATCTTTTGCCATTCCGGCCACAACGTAGGCCGTTGCTCCGACAGGAGGAGTCACAGCGCCCATCGTCGTAATGACCGTTATCGTAACACCAAACCAGAGCGGGTCGTACCCGAGTTGGATAGCTACAGGAAAGAAAATGGAGATGGTGATCAATAAAAGCGCAAGGGCATCCATGAACATCCCGCCGATCAAATAAATAACAAAAATTATAATCATTATTACTGTCTTTGGAACCGGAAGCGCCACAACCCAGTCAGCAATATCATAGGGTATTCTTGTAACGGCAAGAAAGCGCCCGAATATCACGGCGCCCGCAATAATCACTATGACCATGCAGGATACCCTCAATGTATCGGATATGGACGCAAGAAAACCTTTCCAGTTTAAACCCCGCCGGATAATGCCTATGATTATGGCAAAAAATGAACCGACAGCGCCGGCCTCCGTGGGAGTGAACACTCCGAAAAAGAGTCCGAGCATCACAAGCAGGAAAAGAATCACCATTTCAAGCGCCCCTGAAAGTGCCTGTATTTTTTCAGCAAACCCGGTTTCGGGGCCGACCGGACCCCATTCAGGATGTATGGAACAGACAGAATAAATGGTTAACATGAAAAGTAAAGCAAGAACAAGGCCCGGAAAAATGCTTCCGTAAAAAAGCTTTGCTATCGACTGCTCTGTGGAAAGGCCTATTACAATCAGCACTACACTCGGAGGGATTACAACTCCGAGTGTCGATCCGCAGGCAACGGTTCCGGTGCTAAGTTTAGGGTTGTAATTGTATTTTTTCATCTCCGGCAGGGCAACCGTCGACATTGTGGCCGCGGTAGCAGCATTAGATCCGCATATGGCGGAGAAAGCAGCGCAGGCCATTACTGTGGCCATAGCCAATCCGCCGCGGATATGTCCGACCCATTTGTAAGCGGCACTATAAAGCTTTTCATTCACACCTGAATAAAAAGCGATCTGACCCATGAAAATGAAAAGCGGAATAACTGTAAGGCCATGCTGGGAGAATGTAGACCATATGACCGAACTTACCATGTTAATCCCGGCCTTTACGGAAACCACATGACAAAACCCTATGAATCCGACTATCCCCATCGCAAACCCGACAGGAATGCCAAGGAAAAAAATTACAAGCATGAGGACGGCGATTCCGATAATTCCTTCAACAGCAAGGTTCATTTGCCGCCGTCCTTTCCCGGAAAAAACACTCTGAGCAGATCACCGAAATAAACAATCGCAAGAACCGCGCATCCGAATGCTACAGCATAAATAAAAGGATAATATATGATTTTTAAAGTTTCGGTCAGCTCCCCTGTTCTCCACAAGTTTATTCCTTTGACTGCCAGCTGCCATGTGACAATCATGAAAAAAGCCATGCAGATCAGATCTCCTGCTACCTTCAGGGCTTTCTTTGTTTTTGCCGAAAAGGTGTTTATAAGGACATCAACAGCCACATGACCCTTTCTTGCCTGTGTTTGCCCCAGGGCAAAAGCCGCAACTATAGCGCCGAAAAGCCCCATCAGTTCATAGGTTCCCGGAATCGGCACCCATACAATACGAAAAAGGATGTTGCCGCATGTCAGAACAATCATGGCAACAAGAAATATTCCGCCTATAAAAATCAGGAAACCGTTCAAAAGCCCGTTTATCTTGTTCATAATCTCCATCAACGGCTTTGTAAAAAGTCCCTCTGCTGTGTTGTGCTTCATTCTTCGTCATCGCGGCGTACTAATATGTACGCCTCATTCCTCAGAACTCGCACGCCTTGCATATGAACTTTTTACTTTGCCGTATGAATCTCGATTTTTTTTCAAAGTTATCAATAATGACATAATATTAAATATACCGAATTCCCGCTTTCGCGGGAATCCAGTTTTATGACTATTCGCTATCAACTATTCACTGTTCACTATTCACCGGTCACTATCCGCTATTTCTTAGAATGCTTCTTAATCGATTCCTTTATATCCGCAATTATGGCTTCTGCCGGAAGACCCTTTGCATTGGCATCTGTTACCCATTTGTCGGTTATGGGCTGAAGCATCTTGTCCCATTCGGCCTTTTCGGCAGGTGGGAGGGAAATGACTTCCACATTATAATTCTGTTTTGACCATGCCACCGATTCCTTTACGTGATTGTCCATGTAATTTCCGGTCCATTCGGCCTGCTCGACGGCAAGGTCATCCATTACTTTCTGAACATCCTTTGGAAGTGAATTCCACGTTTCCATGTTCATGACAACGGCAAAGGGATAAATCGAAGTCTCGGTCATAGTTACGAAGCGGCAATGCTCCGCGAACTTAAAATCCTTCATCGCCTCAAGAGAAGAGATGAGACCTTTGACCGTGCCTTTCTGCAGGGCTTCAACGGTTGCAGGCATGGGCATTCCGACAGGATTTGCGCCCCAGGCCTTGAGAATCTGGGCTGCCCCTCCGGATGCTCTCAGATCCATTCCCTTTATGTCGTTCAGATTCCTTACAGGGGTCTTGGACATGATATTTGCCGGAGCTGTCGTGAACATTGTAAGCACTTTCACCTTCGCAAATTCTTCAGGCTTATATTTATTGTAAAGATCCAGCAGGACAAGGCTTCCGACCCTCGCATCGGGTATCCCGAGATGAAGACTCGTAGCATTAGTGACAATAAAGCGGCCCGGCTGATAAGCCATGCAGAGATTACCTATATTTGCCTGCCCAGCGATAACCCCGTCCATCATCTCCTTATCGCCCAGAAGAGTACCGCCAGGAAAAGTCTTGACTGCAACCTTGCCGTTTGTTCTCTTTTCAACTTCCGTCTTCCATCTCTCCATCTGAACGCACGGAAATGTCGGAGCAGGCGGGAAATTAGCATATGTAAGCGTAATCGTCTCTGCTGATGCAGGCGCCGTCATACATATTCCCGTTAAAAGCAATGCAAAAACCAAACCCGATAGAATCATTACTGTTTTAAGCTTCATCGAATAAACCTCCTTTTCTTCAATTGTTAAGAAGCAAGTCGTATATGCAGAATAAAATATGTCCATTTTAACTGGAGACCTTTGAAGAACATCCAATTTTGGCCAAGTACAAGGAAGGCGATATTTTCAACCACGGGAATACATTGAGTATTTCGAGGATTGAAATTTGAGCCTGACACGGTAATCGGGCAAAAGGGGGTGTTATGCAAAGGTCTCATCTGATATCTCCGTTCCTTCTGTCAAAAACCCTTTTGCTTTTTCTTTCCGTCCGCGGAAGCGAACCGTAATCTACAATTTCAACATGTGACCGGACAAGTATCTTCCGGCGAACTTCAGCCGCGATCGCTTCGGCAAGCTTTAAATCTCCTTCGGATGAAATCCCTGATCCGCGCTCAACTTTAATCAGCATCATATCGCGCCCGTCTTCAAGATGTTTCAGGTGAATCTGAAATTCACTCCCTATTTTTCCTATACTGCTCAAAACATGATCTATCTGGCTCGGGTAGATGTTAACCGCCCTGTAGGTGAACATATCGTCGGTACGTCCCAGTATCCTGTCATGCCTCGGGAAAGGAACACCACAATCACATGCCCCTTCAAATATCCGCGTAACATCATGAGTGCGATATCTTATCAGGGGGCTTGCTTCCTTACACAATGTTGTTACCACAAGTTCTCCTTCTTTTCCGGGAGGAACAGGCTTTAAGGTTACAGGATCTATTATCTCAAAAATAAACCGGTCGGCCCAGTAGTGAATTCCCCTGTGAAAAACGCAATCAAGACCGGTTCCCGGACCATATACTTCCGTCAGTCCGTAGATATCAAATATATGCTCCACTCCCATGAGTTCCATTATACGCTTCCTCATCGCATCACTGTGCCTCTCTGCTCCGAGGATTATTTTCTTTACCTTGATTTTCGAAAAAAGATTCCTCTTGTGAATCTCCTCCGCCATAAGAAGGGCCATTGACGCAGTTGCGCAGAAAATGGTAGTCTCCATGTCGACCAGCATATCACAGTGCATATCCGCATTGGCAGGGCCCATTGGAATGGTTATAGCCCCGAAGCGTTCCGATCCAGCCTGGAATCCGGCTCCGGCAGTCCACAAACCGTACCCCACAGCAATCTGCACCCGGTCATCGCGCGTCAGGCCAGCAATTTCATAACATCTCGCGAACATATCGGCCCAGACGTCGATATCTTTCCGGGTGTAGCAGAGCACTTTCCGTTTGCCGGTAGTGCCTGAAGAGGCATGAACCCGGACAATGTCATTAAAAGGAACCGAGCGGAGCGGAAAAGGATATCCGCTTTGCAGGTCTTCCTTGTCTGTAAAAGGTAGTTGTTCAAGATTTTCAAGTGACCGGATATCATCCGGCTTGATACCTGCATCGTCCAGTTTATTCCTGTAAAAAAGGGAATTGGAATAAGCATGTGAAACGGTCCATTTAAGTCCTTCTTCCTGAATATTTTTTAATTTATCCGCTGTAAGATCATGTGGAATAAAACTCATGGAATAACTCCTTGAAATTATTTTGCAGAAACCCTGTAACCTGTTTCAAGCGCTCTTACCGAAGCGTCAAGCATCTCTTTTTTTCCTTTAAGCTGCACTGCAAGAACTCTCTTTATATCTTCAAAGGTGCAGAACAAACCTTTATTCTTTCCCTGCCTTACTTTTTCTCTTTTAAGCGCAAATCCCAGAAGAACAAGGTTAACGGATTTAGGATTCCCCGCTTTCAGGGAAAGAGCGTCCGCATCAATTGCATGGGCATCAAAACCAATATCAGGCTTTTTGCCGCTGCTTACAAAAATCCAAGC
>JAHJRK010000503.1 GCA_018830925.1 Pseudomonadota bacterium | reverse complement strand
TAAATCTTTTGGATTAACCGCGCCCAGTTTTTGCGAAATTCCTTGGGACTCAGCTCCGGCTCCAGAATATAAGGTATCTGATCGCCTGTCTGAGCTTTCTTGCAGCGACCACGATTTACGTTGCTGTAGTGGCCATAATAATCGTATAGTTTAAGTGGATTCGTTACAAAATTTCTTCCAAGAAAACCCGTAGCTTATGAATTTTAATCTCTTCTTTGCCCTTCAAAATACCAGCTACCTTGACAGCAACCGCTTCGCGATCTTCCGAAACAAATTCACTGTCCTCTAAAAACATAAACAGCTCTGATAGAGAAACTTCAAAAATCTCACACAACCTTACAAGGGTTTCGAGCGTCGGATTAACGAGGCCCCGCTCCATTTTTCCATAATAACGATACGAGAATCCGTGATCTTCAAGATCTTCCTGCTTTAATCCCTCAGCCAGTCTCAGTTCTTTAAGCCGCGATCCCAGTTGTTTTTTCAGGTTATCGATATCCATATCAGGCCTCCTAAGGTTTTATACTGTATGAAGGAAGCCTTATAAAGGCACCTAGAGGTAGATTTTATATTGTATTTACGCCCTTAAGGTGGTATATTGATAATTCACGATCATATTCATTCAGAATCCTATCCCTGAATTTATAAAAATTAGCTTTCCTGGCGGGGTGAAATGCTTCAACTTGAAACTAAAGAAAAGCTTAATAATATTCTCGATAAGGTTGCTTTGCGAAGTTGGCGAAATCGTGAAGACACGTTAATGGCATCTCAATAGGTGGCAAAATGGAAATAATAGATAAAATAAAATGGGTGTTAGACCGATTGGCAATGCTGTTAATCGTGGCTTTATTTATCGGCTGTCCCATATACCTTATCGTTAGTTGTCCCAAAAGCGATAATAAGACCAAGATAGATTATGAAACAAAACCGCTGACAGACAAAGAAATCAAGGCCTTTCGTGAGGCAGTGAGGGAGTTTCCAAAATAAGGCTCAAAAAACGCAAGCCAAGCATTAAATTGATAGAATTCGCTTTTTTAAAACGATTGAGGAAAACATGTTCAAGATACCACCGATGCCTATCAATGAAATCTGTAAGTAATTAGGCATTACGCGAGAAACATTCTTTAAGTGGTTAAATACAAAGGAGTTGTTGCCTGAATTTTATATACAAGATTCAGATAAACAAAGCGGGGCCTTAACTACCCCTTTTTTGTTTCCAAATTCCCCCTTTAAGAATCTCAGTTATTATAAGCAATAATTTCAATAAATTGAAAATGATTGTTTGGTCAATGGTAATAAATAGAAATGCTTTGAAAGAGTTAGGGGTGTAAAGATGACACGTGAGGAATCAGGTCAGAATGTACGCTTTCAAAATGATCCATACTACGAAGACGAGATCAACCTTATCGACTATCTCCGTGTTCTATGGAAGTGGAAATATTTTATAGTCCTCCTGACTGTCTTATGCTCAGGAGTGGCAATTGGAATAACAACGGTGAAATATCCGGTGGAGTATGTAACAAAATGTATCATTTCATTGAATTTTCCAGGAATAGAGAAGCATAAAAATCCGGATAATACAATGTTTGATAAGGAGCAGATCATTACCCCTAATATTTTAACGAGAGCAACCTCCTTTCTTCAAAAAAATGACAAGTCTTTTTCTGAAAAAAATTTAAGAGGAATGATAGGCATAGAATCGATAATACCTCCAAAGGGTATAAAAGGGAAAGAATCAGATACGTTTTATCCTAATCAGTTTAGTTTAACTCTCACCTCGGGAAAAGACGGCATTTTTTCGACAAAGGAAAAGAATCAGATACTAATATCAATAGTAAACGAATACAGAGCAGCCTTTGAGAAAAAATACGGACAAGAGCCATTAGTTGTGGTTGAATTCCCCGCCGATTTTCTTGCAAATTCTGACTATATTGATGTTGTCAATACCTTTAAAATAAAAATAAATAACTTTATTAAGTTTCTGGATTCTAAAATAGAGAAAGCCGGGTTTTTTAGGTCGCAGAAAACAGGTGAGTCGTTCATAGATCTAAAAAGTGATCTCGAATTACTTAATAATATTGAGATATCCCAAATAGAAGCAACTATTAAAATGCTAAAACTTACTAAGAATAAAGAGAATCTTATTAATTTATACAGACATCAAATAAGAACAATTGAAATTGAAAGAAAAAAGAAGCAAAATGAGGCGTTGGTTGCCAAGAAGCTATTAAAGGATATGAGACAATCAGAAGGATACAGGCCACAAAAGGGTGCTGTTAGCAATAAAGGAGATACAAGCCTGGTTCTTGATACTACCTTTATCAAGAACTTGATCAAGGAGGATTCTTCTTCATTTCTTTTAAAGACTGCCCTGGAGGCAGAAGTAGAAGCAACAAAAAAGGGAGTTGATAAAGATTACCTGCAAGAAGAGATTGTTATTTTAAAGGAAAAGGAAAAGGAAAAGGAAAAGGAAAAGGAAAAAGAAAAAGAAAAAATTATCCATGTACAGACAAAGCTGAAGAATATAAAGGACAGAATTGTTGTTTTATCAACAAAGGCAAATAATTTGAATACGGAATATCTTGGTGCGTTATTCAGTAATGCTGTTAAAGTAGTTGAGGAGCCTAAAACATATAAAACAAGAGCTGTAAGCATTAAAAAGATTGTATTACTTTTCAGTGTAGTGGCATTATTCATGGCGATCTTCAGCGCCTTCTTTATCGAATACATAAAAAATGCCAACCGCACCACCAAACAGACCAAATAAACCAGCGCTGTTTTCCACGTGCAAAAAAATAGTGTAAGGGCAGCAACAACTCTGCCTTTTTCGTTTTAATCCCATATATTGTATTTCAGTCGCATTTTATATGGCCAGGCATTATGGAAGACGGTCTGGTGCAGGCCAGCGAGGAAGGAACCCCTAAGGGTTCGATACTGTCGCCGCTGTTGTCGAACATCTACCTACACTATGCGCTGGACCTATGGTTCAGCCGTCGGTTCAAGCGGCGGTGTCAAGGCGAGGCGTACTATTTTCGCTTTGCGGACGATTTTCTGGCGTGTTTTCAGTACAAGGCCGACGCATTGGCGTTCCGCCAACAGTTAGAGGATCGGCTTGAGGGCTTCAAACTAAAAAGACGAACCAACCGTAAGAAGTTTGGGCAGAGTCTTAACAAGTTTACGGACTGGGCACGTCGCAGTAGGTGCGCACTGAGCAAAGGGCAGATGCTGCGAAAGGCAAAGATACGAGTAGCAGGACATCTGAACTATTACGCCATAACGGATAATTCGGAAAGATGCAGCACTTACATCTACCATGTGACACGTATTCTGTTCAAATGGCTCAACCGCAAGAGCCAGAGACGCAGCTACACCTGGGAAGGCTACCGGCAAGTGCTGAAGAGGGTTGGTTGGCCGAAACCGAATGTCCGCAAAGACCTGAACCCATGTTGTAGAGCGGAGGCTATCTGAAAGGTTAACCGAAGAGCCGGATGTATGGGAAAGCCGCTTGTCCGGTTCTGTGAGGGGCCGGGGAACAACCAAGGTATGGCTGGAATATTGTGGCACCGTCGGGAAACCAGGCGGAAACAGAGAAAACAAACCTCAGCCTGTATCCATGGAAGGCCCCGGTCTACTCGACAACGTTAAGTTTTCACAGCCTCAATACTGCGGCACAGCAGCGCCAAAGATGGTTCAAAATCAATAGCAAGTGAGGCTATTTTTGGATAAAACAGTTGATAAGAACTCGCTTTTTGAAAGCGGATGTATCGAAAATTTATGATTGTGTGCGGGATTCATATAAACCGCAACATATGGAAGCCTGCCGGTTCCGGTGACACTTGAAACTCAGATAC
>JAHJRK010000502.1 GCA_018830925.1 Pseudomonadota bacterium | reverse complement strand
TTAACAGCTTCCGCCATTCTGTAAATATGACCATACATAGAATAGTAGACGACTGAAATCTTCATAATTAAGCTCCTTTCTTTTGTGAAACAGTTAAGACAGAGTTAAATTTCCGAAGTTTTTGTCAAGGGTCATTGTTATTCCCTTTTTTGGAAAGTGCGCGGAAAGCAACGATAGAATACTCAATAACTGATGATAATTTATACAGCATCTGAAAAAGATAATGCAAGACGTATTTGCTGCTTAAGTCATCGAAATGAATTCATTGCTGGGCGATATCAAACAGCCTGCAAGTGTTTTCAAAGATTCTGGCTGAGATGATTTCAGGGTCTTCATTTTTTATTTCAGCCAGCTTAAAAAGAACCGATTTTACGAAGGCCGGTTCGTTGCGCCGGGTTTGATTTTTCTCCGGAGCCGGTGTGAGGTAAGGTGCATCAGTTTCAATAAGCAGGCGGTCATTTGGAATCATCGGAATCAGATTTCTTAAGTCTTCGCCCCGGCTCATGATTGTCACTATGCCGGTTATGCCGATATAGAGCCCGAGATCAAGGTATTTCTTAAGCTCTTTTTTATTTCCGCTGAAGCAATGCATAACTCCCTTTATTTCCTCTTTTTCATGAGCTTTTAGAATTTCGAGGAATCTGCCATTGCTCTCTCTTTCATGAAATATTACAGGAAACCCGAGTTCGTCAGCAGCTTCAAGCTGCCTTATGAACCATTTTTCCTGGTCCTTCCTAGGTGAGAACATGCGGTTGAAATCAAGACCTATTTCACCCCATGCCTTGACTTTCCTGTTTTCGGAAAGATCTTTTAAAAAATTTAAGGTATTAGCGCTGCACTCTTTGGAATCATGAGGGTGGACTCCCACCGATGCGAAAAAGGCTGGGTTCGATTCTGCAAGTTTTACTGCTTTGACGGAACTTTTCAAGTCTATTCCAACAATCATTATTTTGCAGACACCCGCCTTTTTTGCTCTTTTTATGACCGAATCAAAATCTTTGTCATATGCCCTGTCATCCAGATGGCAGTGGCTGTCGAATAATTTCATTGGTTACACCTGCTTTGAGACTTTTTACGAGTTCATAAATATTAACAAATCTACGATAAAGGTATGAATCATTTAGCACTTAAAAATGATATTTTCAACGCCAACTTTACCGGTTTCGGGAAAAGCTTTATTTGCTCTAAAAGAGCCATTTTCGGATGAAAACCATTTTAAAGTTGATTTAATGAATATAATGTGGTTTTTTTGAATGCCGTATTTCGGGCATAATTTGGCGGAAAAAGGGAGAACTGCCATATCAATATAATATTTTTTATGCTGGAGGTCTCAAGATGTTTAAAATTGTGAAACGTGAAGAGATGGCTGGGGGCACTGTGATTCTGAATGAAATCGAAGCGCCTTTGATTGCCCAAAAGGCAAAGCCGGGCCAGTTTGTGATTATTAAGGCCAATGAAACAGGCGAGAGGATTCCGCTTACAATGGCGGATACCGACCCGAAAAAAGGAACGATAACCGTAATTTACATGATTGTCGGAAAATCGACCGCTCTTTTCAAGACACTTAAAGTGGGCGAAGGCTATCAGGATGTCATAGGACCTCTTGGAAAGCCGACGCATGTTGAAAAGCTCGGAACGGTTGTTTGCGTGGGAGGCGGAACAGGCGTTGCGGTTCTTCATCCGATAACCAGAGCGCTTAAAGAGGCCGGGAACCACGTGATAGGAATTATCGGCGCGAGGAACAAGGGTCTTCTTATCCTTGAAGATCAGATGAAGGCTGCTTCAAGCGAGCTTCATGTATGCACCGATGACGGATCATACGGGCATCACGGATTTGTCACGGAGGTTTTAAAAAAGATGCTTGAAACAAAAGAGGTGAAGCTTGTTGTCGGCATCGGCCCTGTTCCGATGATGAAATTTGTGTCCAAAATGACCAAGGAATTCAATGTTAAGACTCTTGTAAGCCTTAATCCCATAATGATTGACGGTACAGGCATGTGCGGCGGCTGCCGTGTTTCCGTCGGAGGCGAGACAAAATTTGCATGTGTGGACGGGCCGGAATTTGACGGGCACCAGGTTGATTATGACGGTCTGATGCAGCGTCTCCAGGCATACTGTGACGAAGAGAAGGAATGTTACGGTACATTCTGCAAGTTAAACCAGTAGTCTTCTTTTAATTGTTTGTTAAGACCTGTCATCAATTTTAAATAGTTTCGAATTCAATCAGAATTCTTACACGGAGGATTATATGGCTGAAGAAGAGGTAAAAAAAGTTAAGAAAGAAGCGATCCCGAGGCAGCCCATGCCGGAGCAAGCTCCGGAAGTGCGAAGAAGAAATTTCAAGGAGGTTCCGACCGGATATACTCCTGAGACGGCGATGCTGGAAGCGCAGAGATGCCTTCAATGCAAAAAACCTGGCTGTGTTGACGGCTGCCCGGTCCAGGTTGATATACCGGGTTTTATAAATCATATAAAAGAAGGGAATTTTACCGAGGCAGCAAGGCTGTTATGGCAGAAGAACTCTCTTCCTGCCGTTTGCGGAAGGGTATGCCCGCAGGAAGTACAGTGTGAAGGAGTCTGCATTGTCGGAAAGAAAGGTCAGCCTGTTGCAATAGGGAATCTTGAAAGATTTGCCGCCGATTATGAGAGGATTAACGGAAAAGGAGAGCTTCCTCCCAAAGCTCCTCCTACAGGCAAGAAAGTTGCTGTTGTCGGCTCCGGACCTTCCGGGCTAACCGTTGCGG
>JAHJRK010000076.1 GCA_018830925.1 Pseudomonadota bacterium | reverse complement strand
CTTGAGGGTGAGATGCTCTATCGGCTTGGCTGTTGCAACCATTTCCAGTATCTCGGGGCGTGCCTTCCAGATGAAAGTCACCACGGCGGCGGTGACAAGCCCCTCAACGATCCCTATGGCCAAGTGGATGGGTTGCATCATGAGCACAAAAGTGCTGAAAGGCAGTTCCGAGATACCTGAGAACAGGGTTTCCAGAACGACTCCGAAGGCGCCCATTTGCAGTCCCAAAATCGACGCCACCATGGCTCCCGCCAAAATACGCTGTTGGGTCGGTTGCGAACCGGCAATCTTTTTATAGATGAAAGGGTAAGCGATGAAACAAGGAAAGAAACCGAGATTGAATATGTTGCACCCAAGGGCCAGAAGACCGCCATCGGCAAAAAACAAAGCCTGAACTGTGAGGACGGACGCCATGGTGAGAAAGGCGGCGTAGGGCCCCAGCAATATGGCGAGGATCATACCACCCCCCAGGTGTCCGCTTGATCCTGTTCCGGGTATAGTAAAATTGATCATCTGGGATGCGAATATAAAAGCTCCGACAACACCCATGAGAGGGATTTTAATATCGTCGACATCATCCCTAACTTTTTTTGAGCAATAGGCGATCAATCCGGCTGAAGCCGCCCACATAGTTCCGCCTATAGCGGGAGATATTAAAGCATCTGCCATGTGCATGGTAATTCTCCTTTCAATCAATATATATATGTATGTGATGAACTACAATTAAAATTATCTGTTCTTTACGTGAATTTTTAAGGACGAACCTATTAAAATGCCATCGCCAGTCTGACGAAGAACTCATCCAGATTATCATCGAAAATGCTTCCGGATGCTTTCTCATAATCGCTTTTCCGATATTCAGCCATGATGGTGGTTGAAAAATTCTCTTTTTGAAACAGGGTATAATTAGCCCCCAGACTGTACCTGTTTTTTAGCGTGCCATCCTGATCGCCGCCTCTATCATCATCGAAGCCTTCATACCGGACTGCCAGTTCCAGAGGTTCTATAACCTGGAAAGCAACAGCGCCAAACCATGCCGACTCCTTATATGCCTTATCAGCGGTGAAGTTTTTCTCTCTGGATATAGCCTTCATATATTCGGCATCGAATGTGAGCTTCCATATCTTGAAATTGAACATACCTCCAACGGTCTCATTTCGATCCCCGTCTCCTGGTTCTGAATCGTAAAAGGCCGCAAATGTCAGCCCCTCAAACGGAGAAACGGTGATGTTCCCTATGTATGAACTCACATCGTCTGTCGCTGCATACGCAGGACTATTGTCACGGGCAAGACCAAATCCTGCACCATAGAGTGTGTCGGCAAGCACCTCTCCCTTATATACCGTACCAGAGATATCGAGCCCCAGTAACCCCGGTGTAAATCCAACAGTAGCGCCTGTCTTAGCAATCTCATAGCATTCCTTGGTAATAGGATCATTAATAAGGTGGCTCTCGAATACACCGAAGGGCTGTCCCCTTTTACCGCCTATAAAATATACGGGAAATCCTTCTTTTTGTATCGTAATGGTTGCCTCATCCCAGAAAACCCTATCATTACCACTATCGAGCGCCTCACCTTTCAGAAGCAGGTTGCCGGTCACGTATTCATGAAACTTAATCTCTGCTCCCAGTTCCACTGTACCGATATCAAGGTCAGAAGTAGAATCATTGACCGTATTGTCGGCAGGATCACTGTCATTTGCATAGCCAAAGTCCAGTTCAACAGCACCACTGAAGCTTATCTTTTCAGCTATCCCTCCCGCTATTCCACCCGCTGTCTCTTTCGACGTTTCTTTCTTCTCCAACTCCTCGATGCGGCGCTTCAATTCTTCTATCTCTTTTTTTGTGTCATCAGCAAAACCCTGAGAAGTCACCAGAATTATCAAACTTGTTAACAAACCGACCACAAACAATAGTTTTTTCACAATAAATCCTCCTTTCTATCGCCTTCCTTTTTACGAGTCTATCATTCATGATTTCTTACCTCATAAAACAGAAAAACCACGAGAGGTAAGTATCTAAACAATACTTCACCTTCGTGGTTTGATTTTATTAAACTGATTTGTAATTAAATCCGGCGGGCTTCTGCCCGCCTTTTGAAACAGGCTCTATCTGTTAATCAATTATCTGTCAACAACAAAACATCGAATATTGACACATAAAATATGGGGTGTGTTGCCGATCATTATGTGCAGCTTAGGGAACTCTATCTATTTTAATATATAAAGCTTTTTATATCAAGCAGGCAAATGGCTCCTTCATCAGCGAATTTTTTACCACGCCTGGCCAACTGACTTACGACTGCCGTAGAGAGTGCTTACCGCATTTGAAACAACTCTCCGATTTTTCCGAAATCTTTTTTCATTTCCTCATACACCGGTTTTCCCGCCAAAAAGGCATAAATTTCATCGGCTTTTTTCTCCAAATCAAGATTTTCAAACTGTTTCGGATACAGAATTTTGGCAATGGCGTAAGCGTCTGCGAGCGCGGTATCAACATTGGTGGTATAAAAATTGAACGGCAGAAGCGCATACACGCGCTTTTGCTGAAACGATTTCAATGCCTTGTAATATTCAGGCTTTTTGATAATATCCTGCTCGACTAATTTCAATCCGCCGCCGTCAATGAAAATGATATCTGGGTTTAAGGACAACAGCTTTTCCTTGTCCATAAAAACGTGGCTGCCTTCCGAAGCCTGAACGCTTTCCGCAATATTTTTTGCATTTGCCCATTTGAGCGGAATATAATTTTTTTCCGTGCTTTCGATACCGTGAGATCCGCGAAATCCAATGCCGCCCACAAATACATTCGGTTTATCCGTATCCCGAATATCTTTGGTTTTTTCCTGAAGTTCTTTTCTGGCGGATTCGATAAACTGAATTACGGCTTCAGCCCGTTTATCGCGGTTGAGAATTTTTCCGGCAAGTTTTAGTGACTCGTAAATCTGCTCATCAAAGGTTGCAAATGCTCCGTAACTCAGCACAACAATCGGAATATTCAACTGTTTCTGAACTTTGTCTGCTAACAAAGCATCTGCCTGAGTCATAAAAATCAGATCGGGATGAACATTTAACACGGCTTCCAAATCCGGTTTTTTGTTGATGCCAGCGGGCCCGCCGGGACCGATTCGGGGAAGTTTGGCAAGCTGCTGATTTGCCAGCCAATAGGGGCGTCCGCCCGGATTGAGTTTTTCCATATCTTCCACGCCTGCAAGTTTTTCCTGAGCATTCAGATAGACAATCAACCGCAATGTCCCGGGCCCGAGGCAGATGATCTTTGCCGGATCATGCGGCACGGCAACTTTGCGCCCTGCCATATCCGTAACATCAAGTGTTTTTGCGATTGCAATACTGGCAACACTTGTCAGAATCAGACAAATTATTACGATTTTTTTCATTTTCACTCCCTGTATAAAGGAACAACCACTTGATGTCCTTCAATTTCTGCAATAGACACATCAATATTATAAACTTCCCGGATCATCTCAGGGGTGGCATCTTTTTTTTGAATGAAGCGATATACCCGGTGATGTTTCATCATTAAAAAAATATCGGCAAAGTGGAATGCCAGATTCAAATCATGAATCGAAACCACTGCGGAAAGTTCTCGCTCTTTCACAATCCTGCGGATCATCGCCATTACTTCAAACTGATTTCTGACATCCAGATTGCTGGTCGGCTCATCCAAAAGCAGGACTTTCGGCTCCTGCGCCAGCGCACGGGCAATCAGCACTTTCTGCATTTCTCCGCCGCTTAAAGAATTGACCGGTCTTAATGCAAAAGATTCCAGATTCATGGATGTCAGAATCTCTTCAACAATCTGAAAATCTTTATCTGTCGCAGACCAACTGATATGAGGCTTTCGTCCCAGCAGAACCGCATCGAACACGGTAAGCGATTCCTCGTAATATTTCTGAGGCATGTATGCCATGCGTTTGGCAATCTCCGTGCCTTTCATGTTCAAAATTTCTTCGTGATTCAAAAATACCGAGCCTTTCTGAGGATTCAGAACCTTGTTGAGGCATTTCAGAAGCGTGGATTTTCCCGCTCCGTTGACGCCCAGAACACCCAGAACCTCGCCCTTATCCAATTGAAAGCCGATGTCTTTTACAACCTGATGGCTGTTGTATGAAAATTCGATACCTGCTACAGACAACATCATCGCCTGACACCTCTCATCAGCAGATACAGAAACATTGGCGCGCCCATAAACGAGGTCAGAATGCCGACGGGAAGGTTTCCGGAACCGATCAGCACCCTTCCCGTCGTATCTGCCAAAAGCAGTAATGCAGCTCCGATAGCGCATGTAAACGGAATCAGAAGCCGGTGATCCGCGCCCACGATCCGTTTGGCAATATGAGGCGCAAGCAATCCCAAAAAGGCAATAACGCCGTGAAATGCGGTGATAACGGCAGACACAAGGGCTGCCATCATCATTCCCTGAATACGAAGCGATTCTACGGATACACCAAGCCCTTTGGCAGTCTCTTCGCCGGATAAAAGCGCGTTCAGATTCCATCGGTGAAGACTGACCCAAACCGAAACAACAATAACAATCACGGTCATTATGCCGATTTCATTCCAACTGGAACGCGCGACATCTCCGAATGTCCAAAACAAAGCCGATGCAACTTGTGTTTCTGTGGCAAAATACTGAATCAGAACCGTTCCGGAGTGAAACAGGGAAGACAGCGCAACGCCCGCTAAAATAATGGCTTCGGAAGACAATTGTTTCAGTTTTGCCAAAAGCAGGATCACCCATGTTGCAGTCATTGCCCCCAGAAATGCGAACAGCGTAACCGAATACAGACGATACACGCTGCCCGAATTAAACAGGATAATGCCGACAACAGCCCCGAATGCCGCGCCCTGACTGATTCCCAGAGTGGAAGGCGATCCCAGCGGATTTCTGAGCAGGGATTGAAGGATAAGCCCGGAAAGTGCAAGCCCCCATCCTGCAACAACAGCCGCAGCAATACGGGGCATTCTGATATTCCAAACCACAAGATGAGGATTGCCCTGAACCTTTCCGATCAGCCCCTGAATGACATGAACCGGTGACAACTGATACGCGCCTTTGGAAATGGCATAGATACTCAGCAAAAGCGTTATGACAATCAGACCGGCGAAAAGCAGCCATTTCCGTCTGACCTGCTCATGATATTTTGCTGTGGTGCTGCTGCCAGCATAACAACTCATGGATTACACCTTAACCTTTCCTGTTCAGATACAGCATCCTTTGCACAATTTCTGGTCTTTCTGAGTTACCATTTTGGACGGCATTACCGGTTCCCCACAGATTGAACATAAGACGGACGGCTCTATCCGGGCTTTTGACGGCATCTGCTCCTGTGTGGGCATGACGGTGAAAAGATCGTTTAAAGGTTTTTCCAAAATCTGACAGCTTTTTTCAAAATGAAGGGTTTCAAACCGTTTCTGCTCTTCCGGGCTTGCCGAACCGCTCATCACCTTTTGCAGGAGTTCCCGGTGTTCACACCCGAGTTCCATTGCCCCCGGTTTCATGGCAACTCTTACGCCCTGACCGGTCTTCCGGCTGAAAACGGTGAGTGCTATCTTGCCGTGATCTTTGTAAATAAAGTTTCCTTTGCCGAAGGTGCAGCCTGTAATGACCTGAACCGCATCCGAACAGCAGGCATCGGTTTCCACAACAGCAGCTATTTCCTCATCTTCGGCGCGCTGCTCGTTAAGCATCTCCATGCCTGCCTTGGCGGCTTTGTATCCGATGGCAAGACCGGGACAGATATGTCCGTGAAAGTCCGCACATTTTTTAAAGTCTTCGCTTTCCATGATTTGATATGCAGTCATGTTTTTCTCCTTGTTTATTCTCTTTCTTCCTCAAGTTCCATGCGTATTTTTTCCATCCATTCCGGCGATTTGTGGTTTTCCGCGCCGTGATAGCCATGCACAAAGGGCTTGATGTCAATAACAGGGCTTCCGTCAATGGCTTCGAGTCCCTGCACTTTCAGAATGTTTTTATTCCGTTCCGATAAACGCACAACCGTTACCAGAACAGGATTTGGTCTTGCCGGGCTGCAAGTGGCAAAAATGCCTTTTTTGGGAACCTCTTTCAATCCCATAGGATGAACTTTGGTCAATTTGCGGCTTTCAGCCGGAACTTTGTGCGCCCAATACAGAACCATCAGGTGAGAATGTCCGTCAATGTCATCCAAAAGTTCTGCCAAAGAAGGGTCAATGATAATTTCAGATGTCATAGTTCTGATTTTATCCCGCTCTGCTCTGACATTTTTGAGCTTTTCTTTAAGGGTGATGCCATCTTTGTCAGATCGCAGCGCCGGCTCTTTGATTTCGCTTCTGATGATTCCGACAGGTTTTAAAACAATTTCAGTCATTATGATTTTCTCCCATGTAAACCCTATCTTTTTTGAATTTTCATCTGTGCGTACCCGCATCAGGATGCGGGGGAACGCTCCTTTAAAATTTGAAACTCAATGCAGCCCCGAAAGTTCGGTCCGTCATCAGATAGCCCCGGCTGTTGGAATATTCTTCGTCAAGCACATTGTTGACATACAGCTTCAGAGTTCCTTTTTTAAGTTTGTTCCATTCGGTGAACAATACCTGTTCCACAGCAAAATCAAATACATCAAAGCTGTCTAATGACACTTCTTTGATAAACAGATCGCTGGGGTCGTCATTGACCATCTCCGTCAACTGCTGAACCTGCTTGGACTGATATTTGTAATCCAGCAACAGTAGCGTTTTTTCAAACAAACGATACCGAAGACCCGCATTCAGGCGGTGCTTGGCGCGGTCGCTCAAATCCTGATCCGCCCACTCTTCGGGCCCCCCGTTGTGAGGTCCTTTGTATTTCCACTCGTTGAAAGAATAGCTTACATAAAATCCGAGATTTTTCAGCAAATGTCCGTTGATTTCTATGTCTATGCCGTCTTTTTCGACATCTTCCAGCGATATCATCCGCCGTCCCCAGAGGGATTTCTTGAAATAATCGGTTGCCGCATTTGCCCAAATCGGATAGTCGCTGAAATCATAGCGGGAAAAATCCACATTCAGAAAAATATCCTTCCACAGCCTTCTTGACAAAATGAGATCATAGCCTACACCCTCTGCGGGATCCATTTCAACGCCCGATCCCCAACTGCACACCTCGCAATAACTTCTGGGCGTCCAGATTTTGCTGACTCCCAATGAAACAGACGTATCTCTCAGCGACTGAGCCAGATCATCCAACTGATAGGTCAGCAGCGACTTGGGAACCAACTGATGATAATCGCGTTCGACTTGCTTTTCGGGATGTGCGGGGTCTTTGTACGCGCCGTTGGGGTATTTTGCGGACGGATCCCACCAGTTGTTCCACCATATTGCTATATCTTCATACCTGAGCCCTGCGGTCAGTGTGAGACGGGGAATAATCGTCCACCGATCCTGAATAAACCCGGCATAAGTCTCCACAACCTCCTGAGTATATTTCGTATAGAGCTGCACCGTATCAAAACCTGTGGTGATCCGATGTTTTTCTAATAATTCGATTTCATGTTTCAAAACCCCGCCGTAAGACACATAATTGGTGTCATATCCGCTGTAATCAAAACCGTTCCGGTGATATTCTTGCTCTTCATCCGTATAATACGCTCCCACAGAGAATTTGCCGAAATCCGAAGGCTGCTGAAAATCGAAGCGCATGGTGTTTCCGCCGTAATCTCTGCGGCAGTGATCATTGGGATTCTGCCACCGGGCTTCCGCATCGGCGGTTTTGACGACGGGATAGCTGCTGTCATAGTCCTTTCTGGCAGGATCGTTGGCAGAAGGAATTTCACGCTCAATGTCGTTGTAAGTCCCTGTCAGACGCATATAGCCGCCGGAAGGGAGTTTGTACGCCAGCCTGCCGACCATCGTATCAATATCGGCTGCGTTGTTTCTCAGATAGCCGTCGGTATGATATCGTTCATAAGAAAATCCCATGCTGAGATTTTTATTGCCGCCATCACCCTGAACCGTTTGATTATTAGTATTGTAAGAGCGCAGACTGCCTGAAATTTCACCGTCAAATGACGGCGTTTCATAGTATTTGGGCAGTTTGGTTTTGAAATTGATCACCCCACCGATACTTTTGCCGTCATACAGCACGGAATGGGGACCTGAAATAATCTCGATGCTTTCGACAATAGAATACGGGATAACGCCGAAATCTACGTTGTGATCGCCCCAGAATCCGCCGGTTTTCTGAATAACCAGACCGTCCACCGCTGTCAGAAACTGACGGGTATCGAATCCTCTCATCTGAATCACATCATCCTGCGGCACCAGATCGCTTTGTCCCCGAAAATCAATCGAAGCCCGGTCTTTCAGAATATCCATCACATTGGTCGGCTGCCCCGCCATGCTGTAATCTTCTATGAATACTTCGGTTTTCAACGGACTCAGTTCAACCCGCGTACCTGTGACCTCTATGCCTTCCATGACAACGGGTTTGTCAGATTCGGTTTTTTCCTCAGATAGAGCTGTGCAAACTGTCAGAATCACCAGGAACATTGCCAAAACAGATATTTTTTTCATCTTGTTCCTCCCTTATTATTCGGCCAGCCCCAGTAATTTCATCGGATCAACGCCAGGACGCGCCCGGTCTTTCGGCGTCTGTCCTGCCGGGAGTTCGAATCTTTTGATTTCTTTGACAAAATCTTCCGGCTGATCCAGTTTCTTCAGATACCGCAAATCCTGGCACAGTTTGGTCATAATGCTTACTTTTCCGAAATCCTTGCATCCGGCGTCTGTCCATTTGAAGCCCAGCACAACACCGTCCCATTTTTTTGTGTTTTTATCTTTACGATAAACTATGGTTGACGAATCTTTTGCTTCAGGTTTCCATGTTGCACGGTCTGCTTCGGTTGAATACAGCGCCGAGTATCCGCCTTTTCCGGGCGTTGCATTCAACAACGTCATCAGGGCGTCTTCTTTGCACCAGGGCTGAACGCTCTGCACAAAATAACTGCCGTCAGGCATCGGAGAAAAATTCTTTTTGAGATAATTGACCATCATGATTCCGGAAGTAACGCCTGGGCAGTAGTGATCATGATATTCAAACGCTCTTACCGCATAAGCAGGAACGCCTTTTGCCACAGCATTGGCAATTGTAACAACCCGAAATTCATTTCCGCCGAAGATTTTTTCACCGAATTTTTTGTTGTATGTTTCGGCATTGGCATACAAATAGTCGGCATTGATTCTTTCGACTGTTGTGATACCGAAGATTTCAGAAACAGGTGCTTTTTGAATATCTCCTGAAATTTTTGAGGATTTCAATTGAAGATAAGCACAATATCCTGAAACTTTGTCATAAACAGCGCACCACAGGGGCGCATCATAACGCGCATGAATTTCCTCAAGCGTGTTGTTCCCGCGTTTGCAGCCTGTTACATTTGAGAGTCCGTAAATAAAACCCATTGTAGAACTGTTTCCGATTTCAGCATACCCGGCATTGGTCAACACAATCAGATTCTCTTTCTGAGGCGAAACACCGTTTTGTTTCATCAGTTCAAATGCCTGATTTCCAGCTCGTCTGCCCGCACTGTTCCAATACTCATATTCGGCTTTCTGCATATCTTTCGCCAATACTACTGAATTCAAACAAAAGCCTGAAAGCAATACGGCTGTAATCACCAACACCATAATTCCTAAAAAAGACTTCCGCATGTTTTCTTCCTCTTTTCAATTAACAATCTGATTATATTAAAAAAACAAAAGCCAGGAAAATTCAGAGATACTCCGTGTATCGGTGAAGTCTTCCTGGCTTCGTTTGATTTATCGGTTTATGATTGTTCTGATGATGAATTCAGATGAATTGGTAAAACGACTTCGTGTCGATTTTACCGAGCCATTATCTCTTCCGGATTCTGGTCGCAGAGTGTCAAAATGAAATTTTGGCACTCCGTACAAAACTTTCAGTTTTTAACTCCGGAACTCATCCCTGAGTGTAAATTTTACAGGCAGCAGCGCTCTTGCCTTTATCGGTTTGCCGTTCATTGTTGCCGGGATAAATGTTGATTTTCTTACCGCTTCAATTGCTGCATCCGCTAAACCGTATCCCGAATCCTCAATCACCTCGACATTCACAAGAGTACCTTTTTCATTAATGGTCAGTCTCAGGAGAACTTTTCCCTCCATTCCCAGTCTTCTTGCCCTGTGTGGATAAACGGGCAGTTCCTTATGACGATATTTGGGACCCGCAGCACTTCCAAATGCCAGATTATCTGAAACCCCTCCGCCGGAACCAGAAGCCCCGGAACCCGATTTCGAGTATCCGGCAGACGTTTCGCCGGTACCGCCTTCCGAATCCGAAGACATCCCGCCCGAACCTGCTGGGGCAGGAGCAGCAACAGGAGAATATTCCGAAAAAGACGAACCGGGCAGACTGCTCGCAATATCCGAAGGTTGCGGGGGAGCGGCATCCGATGCCGGAGACGCGGACTGTTCTTTAACATCTTCATTTTTCTGCTGCACAGGGGGAGATTCTTTATTGTCCTCACGGAAAATTTCTTTCAGAGTTTTTCTGTGTTTCTTACTGTTATCTGCCCGGACAAGCATTTTTTTTTCTTCTTTCGATATATCTCCCATCTTTATATCTGGAAGAGACGAAGGCTCAGAATCTCCCACGCTCTCTTCCTTCAACTCTTTGATAATGCTGAAATCAATGACAACAGGCGGGCTTAACCGGGATTCAGAAATACTCGTACAGGTAATCAGTATGAATATCGCTGCATGAATCAGTAATGAAAACTGCAAACCTTTGGACTGATAGTTCATTTTCTCTCCTGCGTCTGCAAACTCACTTTCCTGAAACCGAGGGTCTTGACAATATCAAGGACATCCACAAATGCCTGAACGCTGATATCTTTGTCTGCTCTGATGAGTATCGGTGTTTCCCTGCTGATCGTCGTAATGGAATCCTTAAGCGTGTCAAGAGATACAGGCATCGAGTTCAGATAAATACCGCCGTTTTTTTCTATCCCGATGGTCTGTGCCTTTGATGTTTCCTCGTAGTTTTTCGATGCTTTTGGAAGTTCAATAGGTATTCCGCCCGAAGCAATAAATGTTGATGTGGTAAGCACGATGGTGAGAAGCACCAGCATAACGTCAACAAGGGGAATAACGTTTATGTAATCAAACTCTTTCTCTTCCATGCCGAATCTCCCATTGCATCATAAGGACCTTTGCCTTTCTCAGAAGAAAATTATACAGAACGATTGATGGGATGGCGACAAGGAGTCCAACAGCGGTTGCTTTCAACGCAAGGCTGAGTCCCACCATGATTTTGCCCGTATCCATAAAACCCTCTTTCCCCATTGTATAAAAGGTGAGCATAATTCCGAGAACAGTACCCAGCAATCCGATATACGGCGCATTGCTTCCTATGGTGGCGATGATATGAATTTTCTTTGTAATTTCAAGTTCCAAAGCCTTTTTATCGGGAAAATCCTCTATCCGTATATGGTTATAAACAAGATACCTTTCAATCGCCACAGCAACAGCCACAATGCTCATAAGACCCAGAAAGGCAATGATTCCGTAATCAACCGCATCTTTAAGCCATTCCATTCTTTTTTTTCCTATCTCACCAAAATAAAAAACGCCATGAAGAAGACCGATGTTTTGGGTCTTTACACCTTCATGGCGTTAATCGTTTTCTGATTTTTTCCGATTATTGATGAAACTTGAAACGTTAAGGGATTCTTCCCTTCAGTTAAGAAATTGTATTTGACACATTTTCCCCGAGGATGTCAAGAAAAAAATCCAACATGTCAGAAGCACGTAAACTGTCCGGGTTTATAGCACACGATCTGTCCGGTTTGATATGGTCACCGATGGAGGTGACAGATGAGACGGACAGAGTTGTTGCAGGAGATTCGGAAGATGCGATTTGAAGAGGCTTATGGAGAT
>JAHJRK010000501.1 GCA_018830925.1 Pseudomonadota bacterium | reverse complement strand
CTGGGCAGACTTGAAATCTATACGGTCATAATCCTGTTCGTTCCGGAATTCTGGCGGAAATAAAGACTCTTATGTCAGATGACCGCGATAGTCTTCCTGAAAAAGGTTTCCCGAAGGCAAATTCAAATATCAAGAGCGTTCTTTAATTAACAGGCTATCTAAGAAATTCCAGAAGTGAAGAGTATCCCGCAAATCCCTCACGACACGGTGGAATATGAACAGATGCAGTCCGGATTACGGCGTGAGGGCATCTTTTCAGGCATGTGGTCTGCAGGACAGAAAACAGGCTACTCAGTGGTGCCGCCCATCGTTGGTTTTGCATTGGCATTATACGGCTTCGTCAGGAATCGAGTCCAGCCGGAGAGCCTTGTTATTGGTGTGCGCGTCATCTTCTGCCTCTTCCCGGCGCTCATGATACTGCTCAGTTTTCTGCCTTTCAGCAAATACATACTCACCGAGGAAGAATTCGAACGGGTTAAGGAGAAGATAGCGCAGCGAAGCAATCTATAAGTAATCTACAAATTTTTCGCTCTTTGATTCTGCTTAGTGGTAGGTGTTTTCCGAAAAAGTTGCGGCTTTTTTGGCGGAATAATTATTTTCTGGTCTACACAGCCTCTTTTAACTTTTTACCTGCTTTAAATTTTACAACTGTACGTGCTTTAATTTTAATTGCTGCGCCGGTCTGGGGATTTCTGCCCTTACGAGCAGCGCGTTTTGCTTTTGAGAACGTTCCAAAACCAACAAGAGTAACTTTACCGTCTTTCGATTTTAATGCCTTGGTGACATTTTTTGTAAATGAATCCAAGGCTGCTGCTGCTGCAGTTTTTGTGATTTTTGCATCAGCAGCTATTACATCAACTAATTCAGCTTTCGTCATGTACGATTCTCCTTTTTTGGGGGGAGTGATGGCTACGCCAAAAAAACCGCATCTAGAAAATATTCTAATATTGCTTTGGTGTCAACTATTAGTTCTTAGTTCTTGCGGCTGAGCTTTGCCAGCGCTACAGATATTTCCCAGCGTGTTTGATTCCTTTCCCGGCAGCCTGATCTTCGATTCTCCACCCCGGTCAGTTCAGATACACTGGCCGCGATAGTTTCAGGTTCAACCCCCTGAGCCCTTAAATGATATTTTGCGTTTCATTTGCCCATTTGATGCAGCAAGCACAGTATCTCTGCACATCAGAGCGGGGAAGGTGTCCCGAGGCAAAGCGCGTCAAAAAGCTTCCCAAAGGCAACTTAAAATAATAAAAGCTTTCTTTAATTAACAGGCTATCCAAGAAACTTCAGAAGTAAAGGATGTCTCGCAAGTCCCACCCTGCTCTTTTTCGTTTACACGTGGTTGTTGATGAATTCGTAAATTGCCTGTTGGGTGCAAACTTCATAGTATTTTCTTGAGGTTGGGCCGATCACATCCATGGTTTCTGGTTTGACCTCATGAATGACGGCTTCTCGAATCACCAGACGTTGATACTTGCCGCCTATTGCCGGTATTTTTCCGGTATAAAGTGTGACCTTTTCATTATTTTCTGTCGGATACTTGATGCTTTTCAGGTTGATTTCTCTGGAGAGCTTGGCAAAACCCTCCGGGTCAAGTTCAATCCCGTTGACATTGTATCGCAGAGAAAGGTCATCTGCCGTAGCCTCGATCTCTTCATCCCGAGCATTCTGAAATACAAACAGATTAAACATCCGATCCTGACTCTTGAAAAGCCTGCGCAACCTCTTATCGCAGCTGGACAGTCGATCTGCGAGATTGATTGCCTGGGAAATCATTATCCTGGAATCTCCATCGAATAGAAACGCCGGAGGGCTCTGCTTGTAACAGATACCGATTCCCAGTTCGAGAATCGGCAGATCATGCTTTTGATTTTTAACATTATATTGCCGGACAATATGAAGCATATTGATCGCCAGTCCGCATGCCCGGGCCACACTATACCAACCCTGCGACGTCTCTTTTTTTTCTAAGATTGACAGAATAATCGCATCTCCTTCGATAAATTCCTTGGACGCGTCATAGCCGCGGACAAGTTCGGAAATCGGATCAAAAAAGTTAAGGCTGAAATAGGACGCCGGGTTGAGCCCCCTGTCTTTCATCGTTTGCGTAATATCCATCGAGCCGCGAATGTCCGCTTTGATAATGACGTGACTGACGATGGGTTTTTCTCTCTTGACACGTTCCCCCGGAAGCGGAAACTCATATAACAATCGATTTTTCTTTGACAGTAATATGATTTTTTCATCCTTTACAAGGTTGATTGCGTCCATTGCATGTTTCAGGAGTCGGCCATTTTCCAGGTCCCTGTGATACCGGAGAAAATCTTTGAGAAAACTAAGCATATGTTTCTTGTTTTTTTGAGCGGAACTGCTCTTTATCCGGCGGATCGTTTCATTAAGCGGTGCAAGAGGAAAATTATCGCCTTTAAATAATCCCCGGCGCTTCAGTTCTCGAACAATGGCTTTTCGCGACCCGGGTTTTACAAGATAATCCCGGATCTGCACCGGTCGCAGAGGGGGGCAGTAGCTGCGGTATACACTTTTCATTTCATATGCTGCCACGATAAGTTTTAACAGCCGGGATTTCTTGAATTTCTTATAAAACAGATTTAATAGTTTCTCCTGGATTTTCATCCGCGATTTCAATCCGAGAAGAATGTTTTTCGACTCTTTCTTTCCTTTAACCTTTTTATACGCTTCCTTAGAATCAAAACAGTTAAACATCAGGTCGATATTGTCGATTTCCATTAACCAGGGATCCAACACATTGCTGTCAGTGGATAGAATCTCCGCTTCATTTGTTTTTCTGTTTCTATTTTCACCGTCGGTGGTACTCTCCAGCCCTAAATCCGTTTTGCTCAACAGGTCATCGATGATCGATTTAATACTGCTGTAATTATCGGGCTCATCGGTTCGCTGTTCCAAGAGCACATATGCATCCATGAGAAGAAAATCATCTGCAACGTTATCAATATGGAGTGTCGGATTGATGAAAAAGTTGTCCGGGAGAATGTACTCGGGAGGAAAATTCGACTCCCGGATATTTTTCAGATTCTTGACTTGAACATCAGCCAATACCTGAAACAGTTCTTCTCCCACCAGTCGAACAATCCATTTCTGATTTTGCTTGATTTCAGTCAGTTTCTCCTTCATTTTTAACCATTCGTACTGGTCATATTGTCGAGATACTTCAAAGGTTCTGATGAGGGTTTCAAATTTCCTTATCAATTTCAGGTATTCGCTTTGGATTTCTTCAAGAAATATTTTTGCAAGAGAACACTGACCCAGAAAATCGATTTGAATTTCAGACTCGGATTTGGCCGTGTTTATTCCTTCTGTCAAGACATCTGTGCAAATTTGATTTAAAACAAATTTTTCATTTTCACGGCGTTCTTTATTATCATCCTCAATATAGTTTTCAGAGCGGCTATGTTTAATCATTGTAACAGATACCGCCCGTTTGACGACGGTGCGAAGCCGGGGGCTTATGTGGACATCGATATGTATATTGTCTACCCCGAAAACAAGCCTGTCCAAAGAAAAATTGATCAGATAACGTTTAAGGGGGAGCTGTTTGAGGCTCGGCGGTTTTGAAAAGAAACTGAAAAAACTTATCATGGCATTATTGTTGGCAACCTAAATATTGTTCTTGATTTGTGCAATGAGTGTAATTCCTTGATGAGATCACAACTACAATCATTGAACCGAAACAGCGCTCGCTAACCCCGCTGCTTGCGCGGGCAGCTTAAATCAGATAATGGGGACTATTATAATAGCATGATCTTGAAAAATCAAGGCTGGTATCGGATATTTTACACCAAATTAGCACGGACGTTGCGTATTTGTTATCCGTCCCTTTCATTGTCAAGCCGCGTCCGGCCGACATGTTCACTCCCGATTGAGTTATATTGAAGCTCCCCGCCGCAGAGCGGACGGGGAATCTTCGACCGTAGGGAATAGTGTCTATTTTTAATTCGCTAACCCCGCCGCAAGCAGCGGGGAATGCGCTCGCTGTTTCGGTTCAATAACCCGCGGATAGCTCCCGCCTTATAAGCCATGTCCCGGTTGCTTATGCCTTTTTGACAACCAGTCCAACGCCTGCAAGGAGCAGAAGTGCTCCGGCATATCCGAGCAGGGTGGTACTTTCAGAAGAAAGCCAGGGGAGCTGCTGAACCGAGAGAGCAGCAACAACAATCAGGGTAATCAGCGGATTCAGGACGATAATAGCGCTTACCTGGTTGGCAGGGAGCAGTTTGAGAGCTTCTCCCAGAGTGCCATAAGCTATAAGAGTATTGGCGCCCAGAAAGATCAGAGTCAGCCAGTCCGAAAGGGTCAGTCCCTGGAATTCGTGAAAAACGGCCAGCGGGGAAAATATAATGGCGGCAACCAGATAAATCAGCAAATTGGTCTGCTGAGGGGCCCAGATTCGGACCAGGTGTTTCTGGCATACTGCAAAAAAAGCCCAGGAGATGGCTGAAAAAATGATCCAGAGGTTGCCGAGAGTGTATTGCTGAGAAGAGATGACAAGGTGATGAAGCTGATCCCGGTAAAACAACGCAAAGCCCGCGGCTGCAATGCCAAAGCCGGTCTTTTGAAGGATGGTCAGGCGTTCCTTGAAATAGACAACCCCCACAACTGCCACCAGAAGCGGAGCTATCTGGATCAGGATCTGGGTATTACTGGGAGATGTCAGGTCGACGCCGGTGGTAAATCCCAGATAATTACCGGCCATGGCAAATCCTGCGAGTATTCCCAGAATCGGGGGGGTTTTAAGAATTTCAAAAAACTGCGGACGCTGGATGATATAATATCCTGCCAGCAATACGAATGAAAACGTAAACCGGAACCAGATGATGGTGTTGCCGCTGAACCGCTGAAGCGCATATTTGAGTACAATGGCCAATATTCCCCAGAAGACGGCCGTTATGCTGATCATCAGCATTCCTTTCGAGTGATTAGACATGAAGGCCTTTCTTTATGGATCCTTTCAAAGTGAGCATGGTTTTAACTGCTGAGTTTTATGTAATGCGTCAAAGAAGATACGTGAAGATCCTGATGGGGTTGGCGCAATGCGAACATAAGGAATCACATTGGGTGTGGTTTGTCAATGAGCTTTCGGTGGGTTTTATAAAATTCAGTTCCGGACATAGTCGTCTTTTTACAGAGTGACCCCGCTCTAAAAGTCGGAAAAACCATAAGACGTTAGAATTTCATTCACCTTGTTGTGTGTATCGAAGATCAACTCGCCGCAAATTTGTTTGCCTGCCGAAGTGCCCACCAGATCTCCCACAATATCCTTGCAGCTTGTGCCCTTGAATTTTGACGCGGTTTTTTGTTTAAACCATTCTCCCAAATCTTGAAGCATCGGAAGTAATTTATCCGATTCGGCTTCATTGCCAGATCCTTTGCCCCCATACCAGGCAAGCAGGCTGGCCGCGCTCGTCATAACGCCACACGTTTCATTAAAAAATCCACAGCCGTCACCCAGACCCGACATTGCGCGGACCAGACCGGGATTTTCATAATCCTCATGTTCCAGGGTGAGCATCATCATAATCTGACTGCAATTGTATTTGCTTCCCGCCAATTCGATCATTCGGTTTATAATTTCGTCACTTGATCGCTTCATCTTTTTTGCCGGTTTTTTGGCATAGAACTCGGCGCTCCAAACATTTCCGACAGCGTTCATTGTCATCTGTTTGATCAGATTTTCATGACTTTGCACCGGATGGCCATCTATAATTTCTTTCAAGCCGGGTATTTCCTCCGTTTCAAAAAACGCTTTGATCTGTGATGCTTCATAGACAAACCGGTTTCGAACTTCCACATTAATCAAGCCCACCTGGCGAAGTCCGGACAGATATTCTTCTTCACTGATAGCGCCACCCACACATGCAGCATAGAGCTGATTGTTCTGACGTAACCAATCCGGCAGATTTTTTACCACGATATCCGACACCAGCATTTGCCCGCCGGGTTTGAGTACCCGCTGGATTTCCGAAAAAACACGAGTTTTTTCCGGCGAAAGATTGATCACGCAATTTGAAATAAGCCAATCCACTGATGCTGATTCAACCGGCAGCTGTTCAATCAGCCCGAGCCGCACTTCAACGTTGGCCAATCCCTCAGCCCTTATATTTTCTCTTGCTTTTTCGATCATGGCCTCGGTCATATCCACGCCTATCACATGCCCGCCAGGCCCGACTTTTTTGGCGGCCAGAATCAGATCAAAACCCGCGCCACTTCCAAGATCCACTACCGTATCTCCTTCTTTGACGCCACTGAACGCCAAGGGATTGCCACAACCGAAAGAATTGGCGGCAGCACCAGAATTCAGCGTATTCATATCCGTCTTTTCATATCCAGCCATGTTGGCGATGGAACATTTTTCTTTTTGCGCCGTGCAACCGCATCCTGTGGAGGTTGAGCCAATCGCTTTTCCATAAACCGTTGAAACCATTTCTCGAATTTTTTCATTCTGATTCATATCTATTCTCCTTAATATTTAGGTTATTGTTGATTATGATTCCAGGGGAGCCACCTGTAGGGAATCAGCATAGGCACTTTGCGTTGATAGTTTCGATACTCGTCACCAAAGGAGGCGATCAAGTCTCTTTCCTCCAGAAAAGTTCCGATGATAATCCAAATAGTCCAAAATCCGTTAAAAAGCAGTCGATCTGAGGTCACGGAGACTTGCGTCCATATCATCAGAAGACTAAAGAAGTAAAGCGGATGCCGGACCCACTGGTAAGTCCCATGTGCTGTAAAGAAGGATCCCTTTGCCTTCTTGCCCTTTAAACTGCTTAATATTTCTCTAATCCCAAACGGGTCAAAAGGCCGCAGGGAACGGATGGTGAAATAAAAACCGACAATGGAAAGGAAAAACAAAGCTCGCATAAGCCAATAAGGTACACCATCAAGCTCAAAATGTATGGAGCTCGATTTTTGCCAGAAAAACATCAGTATCAATAAAAACAGTCCGGAAAAAATCGAAAAGAATGCTCCGAGGTAATTTTGGGGTATAAAACCGGATAGCCGTTTGCGAAACCCCTTGCGAATCATTATGCTGTGCTGAAAGAAAAAAAGAAAACAAAGCAGGGTGTCTATATAAAGATTCGTTTGCTCATTAAGGCCCAGATCCATCCGATTTGGCAATCCGGTATAAAGGAAGATCGCAAAAAGAAAAATTGAAACTCCGCCCGTTACATAGGAAAGCGCCATCACCAAATATGATGGAATACAGACTTTCGACTGGCATGAAATATTCGCTGGAAAATCGTTTTTCTCGTTCATTATTACCTCTCTTTATCAGTGCAAATATGCACATTACTGCACATTTATGTTTAAAATTTTTTCCCGCTACTTTGAACAGCAATCTGGCGGGCAGCATTCCGAAATGCATTTCTTGATTTGCGTTAGAAACCGTTCCAGCTTGTCAATAAATACTTGAGCGTCAATACTGTAATACATGTGCCGCGTTTCTTTTTCACAGCATAACATTCCGATCGCATGCATTTGATTCAGATGCCTTGAAACAACAGACCGGTCCTGAGGCATATTTTCAGTAATGGAACTGATATCAGACCGACCATTCAATATCAAATAAGATAAAATCTGAATGCGGGCAGGTTCACTCAGGGTTTTGAAAAATCGGGCGTCATAGGCTTCGGAAAACTCCT
>JAHJRK010000075.1 GCA_018830925.1 Pseudomonadota bacterium | reverse complement strand
GACTCATTTCTGTTTTCCGGAAAAGCCTAACGGTGACCATGAATCCGCTGTTGTGAGGGCTTTTTTCAACAACAGGATGTATTTCAAGTTCGATTACGACAGGTTTTTTCCAAATTCTGAAGAGGTGATTGAGCAGATTGATGCAAAGGAAAAAGAGATCGCAAGGAAAAACAGGCTGATTGCGGAAGGAAGCAGATGGGTCAGAGAAACAATCAGCAAGCCTTTTATGCCCGGAGTCCTTGACGATAAGAGCAGGGAATTTACCGAGATTCTCAAATCACTGTATATGCTGGGAAAAGAGAGCAGCCATTATACAGTCGGGAATGCGATTTTAGAAAAAGCCGGTATTGACCAGGGAGAAGGCCTTTTCCGCCTTTTTGTGCGACTATGTATATTTGATGAGAATGAAAACGTAGATCTGTACAGGCTGAACATACCCACTTCCTTTCCGGAGCCCGTATTGAAAACGGTCAGCGAGACGCTCTTATCTCCAGAGAATTTTTCTTCGAATGGAAAGCGGACAGACCTGACTGACCTTCCGGTAGTTACAATTGACGGTCAGGCGACCCTCGATTTTGACGATGCATTGAGCATTGAAGATATGGGAGATCATTACCGCCTCGGCATCCATATAGCGGATGTGGCTCATTTTATAAAAAAGGGAGATTTAATCGACAGGGAGGCGCTCAACCGGGGAAGTTCGATTTATATGCCTGATATGAAAATATCCATGCTTCCCCCGGCTTTTGCTGAAGACCTCTGCAGCCTTAAAGCAGGAGAGCTGCGTCCATGTATAAGCATAATGGCAAACATAAAGCCATCGGCCGATATTATCGGATATGAAATTTTGCCAAGCCTTGTCAGGGTTAAGCACCAGATGACCTATTATGATGCGAATACTGCTGTTGAAGATAATAAGGGAATAGCCATACTCTGCGATCTTGCCAAAAGGTTCCGCCAGACGAGGCTCAATTCGGGCGCTGTTCACATAACAATGCCCGATATCAACATATGGGTAGATGAAAACGGGGTAATATCGGTAAACAGGATAAACAGGGAGAGTCCCGGCAGGATGATGGTATCCGAAATCATGATCATGGCCAACTGGCTCATGGCAAGGTTTCTTGCTGAAAACAATACTCCGGCAGTTTTCAGAACACAGCCCGGCCCGAGAGACCGTCTTTATAAGGGAGAAGAAGGCACATTGTTCCAGAACTACATGCAAAGGAGGCTTTTGAGCAGGTTCGTTCTCGGTTCCAGGCCGGAACGCCACTCGGGACTCGGACTCGATTGCTATGTTACGGCGACTTCTCCCATACGGAAATATTATGATCTCATTACCCAGCGTCAGATACGCGCTATACACGGTCTCGACACACCATACGCGCCGGAAGAGATAGACAGCCTGATACGGCAAGTCGAGAAGCCGATGGCAAATGTGTCAAGCATTCAGTCAAAAAGAAGCAGATACTGGCTGCTGAAGTATCTTGAAAAAAGGACCGGCCAGAAGGAAGAAGCCATTGTTCTCGGAAAAAGGAAAAGTGGCTACCAGATACTCATACCCGAATACATGATGGAATGCGAGATTCCATCCTCAAGCGGCATAAATTTAAAACCGGAGGATCTTATCCAGGTTACAATAATGCATGTTAATGCCAGGAGGGATGTTCTGTCGGTCTTCATGGGATGAATGATAGATTGCAGCGACAGTCCGATAATAGTCGCCGTTGTTTTGGAATAACGGAATTATTTAATAACCCGCCTGTTTTTTCCCGGAGCTTTTGGTTTCGAAAAAAAGTTTTATCCTCTTTTTCACCGAAACATCAGCTCCGATATGGCAAAATGGAGTGTTGCAAATGTCTCAAGGAGCTGCGGCTAAAGACTCTTTGCGGTGCCGGATTCTTGTGATTGACGATGATTCGGTGGCCTGTGAGGTTTTGCAGGAAATCCTATTGCGTGAGGGATACGAAGTTGATACCTGCACATCCGCCAAAGAGGCTCTCGGGAAAGAGTTGTCTTCGTACAATCTTCTTATCAGTGATATCCGGATGCCGGAGATTGACGGCCTTCATCTCCTCCGCCAGGTTCAGGAACAACTGCCGGAAATGCCTGTGATCCTGGTGACCGCCTATGGTTCTTTGGAAACCACGATGGACGCACTGCGTTTTGGCGCATGGGATTACATAAGCAAACCGTTTACGCCTGAGGCCATTCGCTCCAAAGTGAAAAAGATTCTTGATGTGAAAGAACTCCGGCAGCAACGTGTTATCGGGCAGCCGAAAACCGCGGAAGAACCCCAATTTATCGGTTCCTCTGCCATAATGGTTGAGTTTTACAAGCAACTCGCACGGTTGGCCGATGTCTGGTCCAGCGTTTTGATCGAAGGCGAGAGCGGTACGGGAAAGGAGCTTGCAGCTAGAGCCCTTCACCAACTGAGCTCTCGCAGAGAGAACCCCTTTGTGATTGTGAACTGCGGCGCCATTCCTGAAAATCTGCTGGAATCGGAACTATTCGGCTATGAAAGGGGCGCCTTTACAGGAGCGGATCGTTCCCATGAAGGTTTGCTTGCATCTGCTCAGGGTGGGACCTTTTTTTTAGATGAAATTACGGAAATGTCCCCTGCGCTCCAGGGCAAACTTCTGCGTTTCATGCAGAGCGGAGAAGTGCGACGACTCGGTGGACACGAGGTACGGCATGTTGCTGTCCGTGTGGTTGCTGCGGCCAACCGGAATGTTGATGAGGAGATAACAAAAGGCCGCTTCCGTTCCGATTTGCTCTATCGCTTTGTAGTTCGCCTCCATACTCCACCGCTGAGGCAGCATAAGGAAGACTTACCCCAGCTTGTCGAGTATCTTCTGAAAAAATGTAATTATAATTCCATTCGTATTTCCGATGAAGCTATGGAATGTATGCTGGCATATGACTGGCCCGGTAACGTCCGTGAACTTGAAAATGTCCTCCAGCAAACGCTGTTAATGTCGCCTTGTGCGGTGATTTTACCTGAGAATATGCCAGGGAGATTCCGTCCGGCGCTGAATACTGCACGCTCATATTTGACGCCTCTTGAGGAAGCGGAACGGAAGCAGATCCTCCAGATGCTGAAAACAACTTCCTGGAATCAAACCCGGACTTCTCAGTTGCTGGGAATTGATCGAAAAACACTGCGGGTTAAAATCCAGCGTTATGGATTATTCAAAGATGATCCGTTATCAGGATCCGCCTTATCGGATATAACATCAACGAGTGGAAAATAAAGAATAATTTCGGTGCCCTTATCAGGATGGCTTTTTATCTCAAGAGAGCCGCCGTGTTCCTTTGCAATACCATCTACTATGGCCAGGCCCAAGCCGCGCATACCCTGATTGGTATGTGTACTGAAAAAAGGCTCGCGCACTCTTTTCATCAATTCGGAAGGAATACCGGGACCGTTATCCCGGACTGAAACGGCAACTAATCTGTCATCCGTCAGGACTGAGGTGGAAACAATTATTTTTCCCTCCTGAGGCACTGCTTCCACTGCATTCTCAATAATATTTAACAAGGCTATCTGAAAACGATACCGGTCTAAGTAGAGAAGAGGAGTGTCTGTCTTAACATCCACTCTTAGCAGGATACCTGACTTTTGAATCAGGGGTTCAACAAGCGGCAGAGTTTCGTTCAACAGTTCGGAAATAGAGATGGTCTCGAAATGCGGTTCCGGCAGACGAGTGGCGCGGCGTACATTCTGGATTACCTTATCCAGCCGTTGTGTCTGCTGAACAATAAGTTCCAGTTTATGACCTGCAGCAGGCGGCCAGTCTTCGCTTTCTAACAGGAGTTTTGCCATTCCCGCAATTGAATGAAGCGGTGTGCCAAGATCGTGCGCCAGAGTAGCCGTTAAATATCCGAGCGCTGCAAGCTGCTGGAGCTGATTTACTTCTTTTTGCAACTGAATAACATTGCGGGTAGCTTCCTGTATCCTCTCTTCAAGGGAAAGGTTAAGTTCCCGATTCCTGGCAAGTATCTGTTCAATTTTATCGGCCATTGAATTAAAGTGATCCGCCAGTTGTCCCCATTCATCTCTCCGGGGCGGGAGAATCCGTTTATGGTACTCTCCTGTCTGAAATTCGTCTATTGTATAAATAATGCTTTTAAGCGGGCGTCCGATAATCCAGCCGTAACTCATCGACAAAACAAGCAGGATGAAGAATAAAAGTCCTATGCTGCTGAGAATAAGCAGGTACCGGGCACTGGCAAGGATCTCTTCTCTGGACTTGGAAAAGGAAATCACACCGATGACTATCTTGGTTTTTTTGTCTTTTTCTGAAGGCATATCGGGATATAACAGACCAAGTGCGGAGCCGCCCTCGGTATCTAATTTAATATACCGGGGTATGAAATCCTTTGCAACCGTGCCAACCAAAGTTTCGGGCCAATCGTAGTGAACGCGGCTGGCCCCGGCGACATAGTCGATATGGCCGTTAACAACTGAATAAATATCAATCCTGGCTAAACGTATATCCGTCTGTATCTGTTCTTTTAAAGCGCTGTCAAGGACAGCCAAACCACGACGGGTGGGAAAATGTTCGTAGTAAGTGCCGACTGTTTCTGCAACATCGCCGAGTCTTTTGACCATATGGTCGGTCAATATTTTATCCAACGTCTTCAGCTGAACCCAACCCCAAACAGCCATGGTGACAGCCAACCCAAGAATGGTAATGAACATGAGGCGAGTACGAACGGTCATCCGGACCCCTTTTGCTTTGCAGATTGTGTCTGTTGAAAAAACCTTCTAAAAATATAGCCTACAGGAAGCGGAATTGCAATTCGATTATTTTGTAAAAATCTTAACTGTTCAGCAGGATACGTATCCCTTTGTCTGTTCCATCCGATTAAAATTATCAAAAAAACAGCAGGGATAATAATCAAAAGACGATTTCCGGACAGTGGATGTTTGCCGGAAAGGCACGCCGGCCGGAGGGCTGTGATTAAAAAAAACGGGGTACGAAGATAATCTCCGTACCCCGTAAGAGGTTTACCCAACATATAAAAAATTATTTCTTTACTGCGGGTACTGCTTCGGCAGGAGCTGCCTTCTCTTCAGCAGACTTTTCTTTTTTTACAGCAGCTTTCTTGGCAGTTTTCTTGGCAACCTTTTTGGTGGCATCCTTGGTTACTTTGGCTGCTTCTTTGGCAGGAGCAGCAGCTGGTTCTGCCTTGATTTCTTTAGCCACTTCTTTGGCAGGAGCAGCAGCTGGCTCTACCTTGGTTTCTTTAGACGCTTCTTTGGTAACTGTGGCGGCAGGTTTTGCCTTAGTTGCCTCAGCCGCAAATACCGAACCGCTGAATAAAAAAGCTATTGCAACAAACAATACTAATAATCGTTTCATCTCAAACTACCTCCTTTTAAAGTTAAATGTTAATGCAAATCTTACTTGGTTACTTTGGTGGACACATTCTTGCCGTCTTTTGTTATATAACTTACCTTCACTTTCTCGCCTGCTGAAATCTTCGGATATGTCGTTTCCAGAACAAACTCCATTATCTCCGCTTTTCCCTTTATTGTGCGTTCAATCTTCAGGATTACATCTGAAATTTCCGTCACCTTTCCTGTGGCACTCATCGAAGTTTCTTTAGCTGCGGCAACCGGTTTTTTATTGGTTGCCTCTGCCGCTAATACCGAACCGCAGAATAGAAACGACAAGGCGGCAAGCAATACTAATAAACGTTTCATTTCAGACTATCTCCTTCTCAGATTTGTTTATCTTTATAAGCAATTGATATGCCAAGATGAAACGAATATGCGACTAATCTATTAACCATTTGAAAATACAATTAAATAAAATACTATTTCAACAAATAGTAAAAAATCCGAAAGAGGAAAACCGGGGAATTACTCCTCAGATGATGGGGATTTTTTCATCGATTTCTCTATTTCTACGGATTACGGTTCATGCGGTACGTGGTGGAGAAATTTGGGTTTCCTTTTTTTCGTCATTCCAGAGAAAGGATCTTTTTATAATGGCAAAGCAGGTTAATGTTTGACATTATATCGATTTTTTAATAGATGAGATTTAAGTTGTTATTTCTTCTGCAAATTCTTCAAAGAGAGTGTTTAATTTTAACACAGGAGGTTTAACATTGAGCGACCCTGCCGACAGACGGAAGCATTACAGGATGGATGTCAAATGGCCCGTCACGATTATCATGAGCAGCGGAACTGTTGAGTGTGAAGCAACGAATATAAGCGCTCAGGGGGTTTCCATATCCTGTGATGAACCTCTCCATCTTAATGAAATATATACATTGCACATAAGGCCTCCCGAGTACGATGCTATAGAGGTTTCAGGAAAAGTCGTCTGGTCGGATATGTATGGGATAGACGGTGAAAACAAAACAGTCGGAATCGGAGTTTGCATCGTTGAGATTTCGGATAAAGATCACGGTTATTTCAAAGATATTATTTCCGCAACTGCAGGATGAACCTGATCATTGCTCTCCGTCACAAAATAATTTCAATTATTTCCACCGCATCCTGAACATATTTTGCGCATAATGATGTAAACAACCCCATATCGCGGGCTTTTTCAAGACCTTCCTTTGTGGAAATATCTATTCCGATGAGATCCCTGCAATTGATGGTTTTGTTCCGTGCCCTGAACATTTCGGTGAATTTATTGACAAGATCATAGGATAATTGTTTCAGGTGCTCTTCTTCCGAATTGCTTTTTCCGTGTTTGAGTCCTATGACCATGAAAGCGCCTGTTACCGCACCGCATGTTTCCTGCAGTCTTCCCATTCCAGCTCCGAAAGGGCACGCAATTTTATATGCAATGTTTTCTGGAATACCGAGCTCCGGGGAGAATGCTGCAAAAACAGCCTGCGAACAGTTAAATCCGTTATTGAAACATGATACGGCTTTTTGTGAATTGTTCATTTTCCTGTATCCTTTCGAGACCTTCGTGGTAAAAAATTTTTTTATGAAATCCGTCAGGTCTATATATCTGTTTTTTTGTTATGTCCAATAAATTTGTAATTAAGGTCAGCGATTCCATAGCAGGATTTAGTAAGGACGCATTAAGCGCCGACACTCACGATTGCACCGGCAAAAAGCGAGCAATTAATGCGAGCGAATCAAAAAAAGATAGCATACCTTACCGGAACAAACGTTTTGCTTGTCAAAACGCCGGATACAAAGATGGTTTTAGTCCAGATCTTGAGGAGAAGTTTTTTTTGACGACCGAATGCCATATAGGTGTCAGCCAGGCCATTACCAGCCACACTGTTTTGCACCATGCTTTTCTAAAATCTTCCAAATGGGTCCATAGAGAGGCTTTGTGGCCTTACCTTCAAGAATTAGAAAGGACACTTTTTTATCACCCAGACAAATTGGAAAAAAATCTGTATCTTAGATTGCCTGTTATTGATTCTAATATCCAGGAGATTATCCGGTTTGACAGTGTATGAAAAAAGGCGGCAGGGGATTATATACCCTGACTGCCTCATTTTGCTTTTTAATTTGGTGGAGCTGAGGGGGATCGAACCCCTGACCTCATGACTGCCAGTCATGCGCTCTCCCAGCTGAGCTACAGCCCCAATTTATATCAGGCCAAGTAACAAAATGGCATGAAAGTGTCAACATCAAATTTTTGCATTCCCAAGTTAACTTATTGACAAAATTCCGTACAGAAAATAGTATCCGTCGCTCCTAATCAGACTGATGCACTATATAAAGCAGTTGATATTTTAGCTGATATGAGTCATTATTATCCTATTCAGGGATTAGGAGGAAAACCCTCGCCTTTAGGCGAAGACTTCGGTTCGAGTTTTGCCGGAAAAGGGTTCAAGCGTTCAAGGGGTAAGGTTATGGAAGAAAGGCTTTTCACTTGGACCTTGGAATCCTCGGCCCCTAAAATTGCCGGCTTTAGCCGCCAGGTAGTTTATTTGTTTGGAATAATAGGTTACGCTTATGATAAGAAATTTAGATACAAGGCGGATAGCTTCAGATAAAAGCCGTAAAAAAACAGGCGCGGATTCATTCAAGGAATTCGATGCGACACAGTTATATTGTTCAAAATGCAAACGGGCGGTTCCTGTTCGCAAAAGGCTTCTCCTTGTGCTTTCCGAAGGAGACAAGTATGAGTATCTGTGCGCATTCTGTTCCGAATCGGTCGGAACAAAGATTGACAGAAACGCAAAGCCATCAACTATAATTCGATAAATTATCAACCGCCGTGATCAATTGCGACGGGGAAAAAGGAATAAAGGAAAATAACATGCTTGATTTTATGCGGAAAAATGCCGGCTCCTGGATGATAAAAGGACTTCTGGCCATTATTGTTATTGTATTTGTATTCTGGGGAGTCGGAAGTTTCCGTTCACGCCAGGCAAACAGGGTCGCTCTTATAAACGGAGAG
>JAHJRK010000500.1 GCA_018830925.1 Pseudomonadota bacterium | reverse complement strand
CCCGTGCTTTCTTTCCACGTAATCGTCTATCATTCCGCTTTCTATGGGACCGGGCCTGTAAAGAGCAACAAGAGCGGTTATGTCATCAAAGTTTTCAGGGATAACCCTTTTCAGAAGATCCTTCATCCCTTTGCTTTCAAGCTGAAATACTCCGGTCGTATCGCCTGCGGAAAGGAGACGGTATGCGCCAGGATCATCAAGGGATAGTTTTTCCATATCGGGAGGAATCTTCCCCTGTTTTGAAATCAAAGAAAGAGTGTTTGCTATAACGGTAAGGTTACGCAGCCCCAGAAAATCAAATTTTACAAGCCCTATCTTTTCAACCCGTTTCATGTCATACTGGGTTACAAGTTCGCCGTTTTTGCCCCTGTAAAGGGGAAGGTACTCATCAAGCGGTTTGTCCGCTATTACGACGCCTGCTGCATGAGTGGATGAATGGCGCGGCAGTCCTTCAAGAGTCCTGCATATGCCTATCAGTTCCTCAATCTCCGTCTTCTGCCTGGCAAGCTCATTCAGCCTGGGTTCCTGTTTTAACGCCTCGTCAAGGCTTATCTTAAGAACATCAGGGATCATTTTCGCTATTTCATCAACTTCGCGAAGCGGAATATCAAGAGCCCGCCCTACATCCCTTATTACCGCCCGCGTCTTCATTGAGCCGAAGGTTGTAATCTGGGAAACCCGGTCTTGACCATACTTGTCGACAACATATTTCAATACCCTGTCGCGTCCGTTTATGCAGAAATCGACATCTATGTCCGGCATACTTTTACGGGCCGGGTTCAGAAAACGCTCAAAGATCAGTCCGTGCTCGATAGGGTCAAGATCAGTAATTCCAAGCGAGTATGCAACAATGCTGCCTGCCGCAGATCCTCTCCCGGGACCGACAGGAATGTTGTTTTCTCTGGCATACTGAATAAAATCGGCGACAATAAGAAAATATCCCGAAAAGCCCATTGAAACAAGGACCGACATTTCATGCTTCAGGCGCTTTCTGTAAAAATCCTCATCCACAGAGGGATTTTTCGACTTTATTTTAAGCATAACCCGCTCAAAGCCTTCGCTTACTTTAAGCTCGAGAAGTTCCTCCTCGGTCTGGCCGGGGGAAGTATTAAATTTCGGGAAATGATAATTGTTGAAATCGAGTTCGAGATTGCATCTTGCCGCTATCTTTGCCGTATTCTCAATTGCATCGGGGGTTCCGGCAAAAAATAAGGCCATCTCCTCTCCGGACTTGAAATATAGCTGATCGGTTTCAAATTTAAAGTGAGATGGATCCTTTACGGTTTTTCCGGTCTGGATGCACAGGAGAATCTCATGAGCCCTGGCATCCTTCTTGTCAAGATAGTGGCAGTCATTGGTTGCTACGAGGGGGATCGAAAGCCTTTTTCCCATGTCGATAAGGGTTTCATTTATCTTCTTCTGAATATCTATTCCGTTATGCTGGAGTTCAAGATAAAAATTATTCTCCCCGAACAGCTCCTGGTAGAAACGCGCGGTTTCATCCGCTTCGGCGAATTTCTCCATGCCGATAAGGGCCGGAATTTCACCGTGCAGGCATGCCGAAAGGGCTATGAGGCCGCTGCTGTACTCCCTGAGCACATCTTTATCTATTCGCGGCTTATAGTAAAAGCCTTTCAACTGTGCGATCGACGCAAGCTTGCACAGATTCCCGTAGCCTTCATTGTTTTCGGCAAGAAGTATTAGATGTGAAACTCCCTTGCTGTCCTGAGGAGTTTTGTCAGTGAGCTTTCGCGGGGCAAGATAGCATTCGCATCCTATGACGGGTTTTATATCCTCTTCAACCGCCCTCAAATAAAATTCAAGGGCGCCGAACATAGTGCCGTGGTCTGTTAAGGCCACAGCGTCCATCCCGAAATCCCGAACACGGTCGAGGAGATGATTGATTCTTATGGCTCCGTCAAGGAGGCTGTACTGGGTATGAACATGAAGATGAACGAATGAAGAAGATGTCCCTGGCATTATCCGACCTTATTCGACCTTATCCAGCTCAGTCGAGCCGGTAGTTGGGGGCTTCCTTGGTGATTATTACGTCATGAACATGGCTTTCACGTAATCCTGCTGCGCTTATCTTCACAAACCTTGCATTTACCCTCAATTCCTTGAGAGTCCGGCAACCGACGTATCCCATCCCTGCTTTAAGTCCACCGACAAGCTGTAAAATATTCGCAGAGAGCGTACCTCTGTACGGAACGCGCCCGACTATCCCTTCCGGAACAAGCTTGTCTTCCTCGGTCTGATCGCCCTGGTAGTACCTGTCCCTGCTTCCCGATTTCATCGCCTCAAGCGAACCCATTCCCCTGTACACCTTGTAGCTCCGACCCTGGAAAAATATCGACTCGCCGGGGCTCTCCTCCGTTCCGGCAAACAGCCCGCCTATCATTACCACATGGGCTCCGGCACCTATTGCCTTTGTCAGGTCGCCTGAAAACTTGATGCCGCCGTCCGCAATAAGAGGAACACCGGTCTTATCGGCAACCCTCCTGCAGTTCATTATTGCCGTCAACTGCGGCACTCCCGCGCCTGCTACAATACGGGTTGTGCAGATGGAACCGGGACCGATTCCGACCTTTACTCCATCGACTCCGGCTTTTACCAGGTCGCCTGCTCCCTTTTCGGTTGCAACATTTCCGGCAATAAGCTCAATATCCTTGAAGGTGCTTTTTAAAATCCTGACAGCCTCCATAACATTCTTGGAATGGCCATGGGAAGTATCGATCAGAATGACATCGGCGCCTGCACCCAGCAGTTTCTCCGCCCGTTCTTCCATGTCGGGACCGACACCCACGGCGGCTCCCACCCGGAGCCTCCCCATCCTGTCCTTGCAGGCATTCGGAAATTTTTTTATTTTTTCAATATCCTTGATTGTTATCATTCCTGTAAGCCGGCCCTTTTTATCAACAACGAGAAGCTTTTCAATTCTGTGCTTGTGCAAAAGCATTTTTGAATTTTCAAGTGAAATCCCTTCCGAAACGGTGACAAGATTATCCTTTGTCATTACATCGGATACCTTCCTTTCAAGGTTTGTTTCAAAACGCAAATCCCTGTTGGTGACTATTCCAACGAGTTGATCGCCTTTCGTTACCGGCACTCCTGAAATTCTGTATTCCTCCATCAGATTCAGCACTTCACGAACCTTCTGATCAGGATGAATCGTGACAGGATCCACAATCATGCCGCTTTCCGATTTTTTTACCTTATTCACTTCCGTGACCTGGTTTTTAATGCCCATGTTGCGGTGGATAAATCCTATTCCGCCTTCTCTTGCCATGCTTATGGCGGTCTGCGCCTCGGTCACCGTATCCATGGCCGCGCTGACAATAGGAATATTCAATGAAAGGTTTTTCGTCAGTTGCGTAACCGTATTAACATCTTTCGGCAGCACATCGGAATAGTTCGGAATAAGCAAAACATCGTCAAAAGAATATGCATCATCAAGTTCTGCCTTAACCATGAATACCTCCATAATATTAATATATACAGCATGTTAATTGCTTAATTAATCTTTTTTATAAAAATGCGTAAAACATTTTCCAGCAAAAAAGATTATTTTCCCGAATAGCAGAAGGGGCTTTCTTTAGCAATGATTAAATTGCCTTTGCCTTGACAAAGAAGCGGCAGGCATAGTAAAAAAATAATCATGATTATTGAAATCAATCCAGATAATCCGCAGAAACGTCTTATAAGGCAAGTAGTCGAGGTTCTGAAAAATGACGGTATTATCGCATATCCGACGGACACATATTACGGGATCGGATGCGATATTATGAACAAAAAGGCAATAGAAAAAATATATCTTTTGAAACAAAGGGATAAAAAAAGGCCTTTCAGCTTCATATGTTCGGGACTCAAAAACATCAGCGACTATGCCAAGGTATCGAATTATGCCTATAAGACCATGAAACGTCTATTGCCGGGGCCATATACATTTATCCTTGAAGGCTCAAAACTCGTACCCAAAATAATGCTGACAAACCGAAAAACAGCAGGGATAAGGGTCCCTGAAAATAAAATCTGTCTTGCGCTTGTGGAAGAACTCGGCAATCCCATCATCACTACAAGCGCCACAATGCCTGACGGCTCCGTTTTCGATAACCCATCTTTAATAAATGAATACTATAGTACAAGAATCGATATGGTAATAGACGGGGGACCTGTTCCTGGACAGCCGTCCAGCGTGATATCGCTGATAAACGACATCCCCGAAATAATCCGCGAGGGACTGGGAGATACTGCGACTCTGTAGAGAAAATCCTGATGGCGAGATATTTGCCTATGCTAGACCTTTAATCAAATGGAAGGTTTCATGATGTAGCCGACATAAAGTCCCGGATTCACGGAACTGTTAACAAGTTTTTTCATAGCTGTTTCCATGAAATACTCCAGGAAGGAGATTTCAGCTTTTTTCGAATAAATCGCAGATACTTTTCCTTTTATCCCGCCCATACGGCCTGCCCATTCAATGGCATCCTCCAGATTTCCCATACGGTCCACAAGACCGCGGGCTTTTGCCTCCTCGCCGGTAAATATGCGCCCGTCTGCCAGGGCTTTAACTTTGTCCCTGTTCATCCTGCGTCCTTCAGAGACTGCATCCACAAACTGACGATGAGTCTGGTCAACAAAATACTGGAGCACCTTCTTTTCTTTTTCGGTCATTTTCCGGACAGGTGATCCCATATCCTTGTATTCCCCGCTTTTTACAACAACAGGATAGAGCCCGATCTTTCGTAAAATCTCCTCAAAATTTGTAAAACCGATTATAACGCCTATACTGCCCGTTATCGTTCCGGGACTGGCCATGATGCCGTCCGTGCCGGCTGCTATATAATACCCTCCGGAAGCTGCAACCGAACCCATGGAGGTAATGATCTTCTTTACTCCGACTGTCTTTCTGACTTCTCTGAAAATCTCCTGGGAAGGCCCAACAACTCCTCCGGGCGAATCTATCCTTAAAACAATAGCCTTTACTGAATCATCCTCCCGAAACTCCTTGATATCCTGGACAATATCCTTGGCATTGGTAATCACGCCGGATATCTCAACAACTGCAACCTTATCTCCGATATTAAAATTGGAATCCCTGGTACCAAGAAATATGAGTGTAGAAATCCCAAGAATAGCCGCGAAAAAAACCGAGGATAAGACAAGAATGAAAAAAAGATATGGATGCCTGCGTGAAAACATTTTTTCTATTTGGATGAAACGGGAATCATCTTTTAAAGCTAAAGCAGCCTTCCGTTCTACTGCTTTAGCTTTAATGAATCATCATTCCCCGTTTAATTTCTCCTGGAGGTTCTCCCGCAAAATCTCTCCGAAAGCGGATGTTGCAGGTTTTATGTTGTTTATATACTCGTTAAGTATGCCCTGTTCGTCATCCATCTGGAGGCGTTTTATCGAAAGACCGATTCTTCTTTCAACGCTGTTTATATTCATAACTTTTGCGGTTATTACTTCTCCGACATTATACTTTCCAACAGGGGTCTTTATTTTTTCCTTGCTGATTTCAGATACATGGATAAGCCCCTCTATTCCCTCTTCGAGTTCTACAAATATCCCGAAATCCGTAACATTTGTTATTGTTCCGGTTATCTCTTTGCCTACCACATATCTCTCACTGACTGTTTCCCACGGATCTTTTTGAAGCTGCTTGATTCCCAGCGAGAACCTTTCGTTTTCTTTCTCGATTGCAAGAACTATGGCCTGTATCATATCCCCCTTTTTATATAGCTCGGAAGGATGCTTGATGCGCTTCGTCCAGGATATATCCGAAATATGAACAAGACCGTCAATGCCTTCATCTATACCGACAAATATTCCGAAATCCGTTATATTTTTTACTTTTCCTTCAATAGTTGTTCCAACCGGATAGTTTTCGCTTATCAGATCCCATGGGTTTGGAACAACCTGCTTTACGCCAAGGGAAATCCTTCTGTTTTCAGGTTTTATATCAAGAACAACCGATTCGACCGTCTCACCGACTGAAACTACCTTGGAAGGATGGCGAATCTTGCGGGTCCACGACATTTCTGAAACATGAATAAGGCCTTCAATACCCTCTTCAAGCTCAACAAAAGCGCCGTAGTCGGTAAGGCTGACCACTTTTCCCGTAACCCGTGAACCGATAGGATATCTTTCTGAAGCCCTTATCCACGGATCCTCGGTAAGCTGTTTCATACCGAGGGATACCCTCTCCTTCTCCTTATCAATACTCAGTATCTTAACCTTTATCTTGTCTCCGACAGCAAACATTTCAGCAGGATGCTTGACTCTGCCCCATGAGATGTCGGTGATGTGAAGGAGGCCGTCAACACCTCCAAGATCAACAAAGACCCCGTACTCGGTGATGTTTTTGACAAAGCCGTCAACAACTTTATTTTCAGTAATTGAGGAAAGAGTGGCCGTTCTTTTAGAATCGCGATCCTGTTCAAGAATAGCTCTCCGGGAAAGTACAACATTGCTGCGTTTCCGGTTGTATTTTAATATCTTGAAAACAAATGTCTTGCCTACAAGCTCATCAAGATTTCTTATCGGGCGCAAATCGGCCTGTGACCCGGGCAGAAAAGCCTGAACCCCTATATCAACTGAAAAACCGCCTTTTACACGGCTCAGTATTATGCCTTCAACGGTTTCGTCACTATCGTGTGCCTTCTTTATATCGTCCCATACCTTGACCTTTTCAGCCTTTTCTTTCGACAGAATGACACGCTCCTCTTCATCATCCCACCATTCCACCATGACCTCAACCGTATCTCCGAACTTGGCGTTAATATTGCCGCTTTCATCCCTGAACTCGTGAATTCTTATCTGTCCTTCGGATTTATAGCCAATGTCAACCAGAACATAATCCTTGTCTATAGAAATTATCCTGCCAGTGACAACTTCACCCTCCTGAAAGCGTTTAAAGCTTTCATCGTACATGTCCATCAGTTTTTCCATGCTGTCGTCATGGCCCTTTGCATCTTCAGATGATTTTTCATCCGATGCATCAGGTTTTGACAATACATCCTGCGGCTTGTCATCATCAGCTGCTCCCGCATCCGACAAACCTTGTTGTTTTGGATTTTCATTATTAATGCCGTTAACCAGATTTTCCATGAAAAGAAAGTACCCCCTTAGCCTTTTTATCGCTATCAATATTATG
>JAHJRK010000499.1 GCA_018830925.1 Pseudomonadota bacterium | reverse complement strand
CGCTTCATAGGTTGGAATGTGATACGAACATTTCTCGCCACCGATTTTTGTCAGCGGATCGGTAAAAAGGGCATATTTGCCTTCGACTTTGAATTCTATGTTGTTTCTTTTTTTCATAAACACCTCCCTTTAATTAAGCACCTAAAAACTCCATATCTTTCACTGGCACCTCACTTAACCCAAATTCATCGCTATAATACTGTTCATTAAGATACAAAATCCCTGATCCTTCCTGTGCTTCATAAACGGCTTGCTGGTCTTGCAATTTTTTCAACACATTGGGAAATATATTCACCGAGTAACGCTGAACTCGCCGGATTAATTTATATTGCTTTTCCAATTCTTGAACAGAACAAAGTTCATTGATGATATCTTTTCCTTCCTTTCCATATGGCACAACGATGCCTCTGGCTACTGTTTTAATTACCTCAAAGGATTTTGCAGCAGACATAAATGCTTGCCTCAATGGTATTTCCGGTGCCTTTTTATTAATGCGATTATATTCTTCTACAGAAACCTTATTTACTGAAAGCAAATTGAATAAGTTATCCGCCTGCCCCACGGCTGACTTAGAGTTGACAGGATAATTCATTTCACTGGCCCGGTCATAAAAATAATACTGATAATACTGCTCCATCGCCTCTGGGCTTAAGATGTCATTTCTAAATCTTTCTGGGTTGTCATTAAATTCATCCAGCAACCGCTCGGTCTTCTCTTTACCTGTTCTGATATTTTCAATCGTGTCTATATTTTCTTCCGCTGGGTTGATTATATAAACCTTGCCCAACGCCGGATATTTTTCGTTATGACGATTACATCTGCCTGCTGCCTGAACTATAGAATCAAGCCCTGCTAAGAAACGAATAACTGAACCGAAGGAAATATCAACGCCTGCCTCAATAAGCTGAGTGCTGACACAAATAACGGGTTTCGGGTCCTTTGGATCAAGACATTTCTTTATTTGATTTAACACATCAAGCCTATGGGCCGGACACATATGAGTGCTTAAATGAGATGTTTCAATATTGTTGATCTCTTTACATCGTTGATAAATTTTACGGGCTGATGTTTTTGTATTCACAACCACCAGAACACTGCTTGATTTAATGACTTGTTCTTCTGCAAGCTCTTTTATTTCATCGTTACTCCAGCCGCCAACCTTTGTTTTGTCATAAACCTCAACGCGTTTTAAATCATCAAATATTTGTCTTGCATCAGGAACCATTTGTTGTTTCTCGGTAATGGGCAATGCCCTTGATTTTGGTTCGATTTTATCCAAAAGTGGCTGAGTTGCCGTGCAAAGCACAACTGTCGAACTGCAATTATTTACCAAAAAATTTATGGCTACATTAAACATTTGCGCACACTTTATCGGTAAAGTTTGGACTTCATCAAAAATAATCACTGCCTTCGCAAGCTGATGCATTCTGCGTGCACCTCGCGTCCCAGAACCAAATAATGCCTCCAAAACCTGCACATTGGTTGTCAGCACGACAGGCGCATCCCAGTTTTCTGAAAGCACCTTTTGTCTTGCCGTCTCTTTATTGGGCATTAAATTAGAGTGGTGTTCCAATACAACACGATTTAGATAATTGCCTTTTTTATCCTTTTCTTCTAAAACTTTGCGTATCTCATCGGCATTCTGGTCAATAATCGTGGTATATGGCAGGACATAGATAATTCTGTCCATTTTGTGTTTATCCGCATGATGCAAAGCAAATCTTAGGCTGGCAAATGTTTTTCCGCCGCCGGTCGGAACAGTCAACTGATACAGATCTTTTGGTTTGTCGGAAAAGTCGTGGCACGCTTGTGATATTTTCTGTCGCACTGTATTAATACCTTCTGTCGGCTTGAAGTTGGCTAACTTCTCATTCAACCTGTTTACCAAGACAGTCCAATCCGCATAATTACCATAGTTTCGCAGTTTTGCTAAACGAGGCATCTCAAAGTCAGCTGTATCTAATCTGTCGGCATCAATGAGACAACTGTAAAGAAACCTTACAAGCAGGCCATACTTAAAAGATAGTGTTTCGTGAGAATCCAGTGAGGTTCTCAACGCTTTGAATCGATTCACAACATTTCCCAAAAATTTTTCCGACTGCAACCGGTTTATTATGAGTTCTTCTACCCTATTGCTAAGTTTTCCGAACACTTCATCAAGATGCGATTTTTCTTCCCTTTTGCCCATGCGTTTTGAATAGGTATCTATGCCTTCAGGAGAAATACAATCTATTAATCCGGAATGATGCGAGGCTATACACAATGACAAGACTTGCGCAACAAATATCGCCTCATTCCCATTTTGGGCAAGTTTTCTATAGATAAGTTGTGCGCCAGCGGTAGAATGATCGACTTTTCCCTTCAATTCAGTCGCATCAACATAACCATCTTCATCGGAATCAATAAGACCAACAGCCGATTTAATGTATTGCTTAAATTCCTGACTTGCCTTTCCGATATCATGTAAAAGTCCAATCAACTCGCCTTGCTCTTTCATTCCGACTGTTGAAGCAAACTCACCTGTTTTTTCTGAAACTCCATCAAGGTGATCAGTCAGACTTTGTATCTCTCCGTCTTTTTCTCTACGATGTGCAATAAAATCAGCGTTTCGAAACATATTAAAACCCCCTTTCGCCTCAAATTCTTTTCTATGTTACAACCCCGCAAGCCGTCCCCATTCTCCGCAGCCAAATTTTGACGAAAAAATAGCAGCCAGTTCTGCGGTTGCCCTTAGATGTTCATCAAGGGGTTGCCATTTATCAATCGGCTTTCCCTCAACACTATGAGCAAAGCACATAAGACCTCCT
>JAHJRK010000498.1 GCA_018830925.1 Pseudomonadota bacterium | reverse complement strand
GTTTTTATACTGCTATTTCTCCTTTACATGTTTGATTACATAGACAGGCTGGTGATTGTCTCCCTGTTCCCTTTCTTAAAAGCAGACTGGGGGCTTTCAGACACTCAATGCGGGATGCTTGTATCCGCAGTTTACTGGTCAATACTCCTTTTTTCATTCCCGGTTTCAATATTCGTTGACAGGTGGAGCCGCAAAAAAAGCATCGGTGTTATGGCCGTATTATGGAGCGTTGCAACCGTAGCCTGCGCCTTTACAAAAAACTTCACCCAGCTTTTTGTTGCGAGAACGGCTATAGGAGTCGGCGAAGCAGGATATGCTCCGGGCGGCACCGCAATGATTTCTGCTCTCTTCCCTGAAAAAAAACGGTCCGTCATGGTTGGAATATGGAACGCGTCAATTCCTATAGGAAGCGCGATCGGCATTGCACTCGGAGGCTTTATCGCCGTAAAATACGGATGGCGCCATGCTTTCGGAATAGTTGCACTCCCCGGTCTCATAATAGCTTTTCTTTTCTTTTTTACCAAGGATTATAAGACGGTCGATCTTATCAAATCCGTCAAGGGGAAAAAGGACGACTCCGGAAACCAGATGAAAATGAGCAGAAAGGATATAATAAAGGAATTCACCGGCACCCCTTCACTGATTTTTACCTATTTTGCCTTTGCCGGAAATACTTTTCTCACAACGGCAATGTTAAGCTGGCTTCCGACATACTTCAACAGGATTGAAAATATACCTATGCAGCAGGCTTCTCTTAAGGCAAGCTCGATAATGCTTCTTGCAATTATAGGGTCTCCTCTTGGAGGTTATCTTGCAGATATGTGGATGAAAAAAAGAATAAATGCCAGACTTCTTTTCAGCGCAATCTCTTCAATCACAACTTCGGTGGTATTTTTCTCGGCCTTCTATTTCTTTTCAGGTCCTATACAGTATTATGTTCTTCTTTTCGGAGGCGTATGCGCAATAGCGTTTGCATCATCGGCAATAGCGGTGACACAGGATGTTGTTCATCCCGGTTTAAGGGCAACCTCATACAGTTTATGTGTTATTGTTCAGAACCTGCTCGGCAGTTCACTCGGACCTATCTTCGTGGGAGCTCTTTCCGACAAATACGATATCAAAACGGCGCTCACTTTTGCCTCTCTCTCTTCTATTGTAGCCGGGGTTCTTTTCTTCATAGGATCATTTTATTATGCAAAAGATCTCGCGAAAGTGGAAAAAATAGCCATTAAAGTCGAAGAATAGTAATAAAAAGATTCAAGAGGTCAAGGGGTCAAGGATTCGAGTGAAAACAGTAATCCAGAGACCTGAGTTATAATTAAACAGAGCGAAACGAAGGGTGGTTATGCAAAAGCCTCAATCTTTCAGGGACAAAGTAGTTGTTGTAACAGGCGCAGCAAGCGGTATCGGGGCGGCAATATGCTGGAAATTCGCCGACGAAGGCGCAAAAATAGGCCTGATGGATGCGGATGAAAAAGGCGTAAAGGATATGGAGCATTCCCTCATAGATTCCGGAGCCGAGGCTTTTGCCGTAAAATGCGATGTATCCGCAGAAGATGAATGCGACTATGCAATTAAGGTTTTCATCATGCGTTACGGCGGAATTGATGTTCTCGTAAACAACGCGGGAATAACACAAAGAAGCGCATTCATGGAAACCAGTGCATCTGTATACAGAAAGGTGATGGATATCAATTTCTTCGGCTCACTATATTGCACAAAAGCCGCGATAGAAAGCATTGTTGAAAGAAAGGGAATGATAATAGTTATTGAAAGTGTCGCAGGCGTCACCCCGCTTCTAGGAAGATCCGGCTATTGCGCAAGCAAGCACGCGCTCCACGGATTATTCACAACAATCCGGACGGAGATAAGAAATGCCGGAGCGCATGTTATGATAGTCTGCCCCGGATTTGTAAAAACGAATCTTCAAACAAGAGCTTTGGGAGCCGACGGAAGCGTTACGAAACATCCTCAGTCAACAGTCGGGAAGCAAACCACACCTGAAGCTGTTGCAAACGACATATACATGGCGGCGCTTAAGCGGAAAAACATGGTTGTTTTAACTTTCATGGGAAAACTCGGATACTGTATCAGCCGAATAGCCCCCATATTATATGAAAAAATTATGGCGAGAAAGTTCCGTTCCGAGCTTGAAAAATAACAACGCATTGATTAACCAAGGTTTTTAGACAGGATTAACAGGATGGACAGGATGTTGCCTGCCCGCCTGAGGCGGGACAGGCAATAAGTCATGCTCCGCGAAGCGGATGCTTGTTTCGGGCCGCTCTTCCGGAGCGGCCCGACAAATTATCATGTTAATCCTGTAAATCCTGTCAGATAAGTTTTTGTGTTGTGACGCCAAGTTTATCGAATTTCATCCAAGGGCGACTGGGAGGCACCAACACGAAATAGCGAGGAACCAATAAAACTGTATTTACAGGAAGTCCTGGTATGAGCTTAAAAGAAAGAAGAGAACGTGAAAAAGAAGAACGAAGGAAGCAGATTCTCGATGCTGCAAGATTGCTTCTTTTTGAAAAGGGTCTGAATGCGACATCAATGAACCAGATCGCAAAACAGGCTGAAATCGGCGTTGCGACAATCTATTTTTATTATAAAAGCAAGGAAGATCTCTTCGCGGCGCTTCAGGTAGAAGGACTCAACCTGCTCTATTTAAAACTGGAAAAAGCCTGTGGAAAAGAGACCGATCCCGCGAAAAAACTCAAGGCAGCGGCTCAGGTCTATCTTAAGTTTTCCAGAAAGAATAAGGATTATTTCGATATCATAAACTATTTTTTATCCGCACCCGATCAGATATTTACCTCTGATTTAAAAGGCCAGGTGGATAAACACGGCAACATTATTATAGCAATTATCGAAGAATACATAAAAGAAGGAATAGAATCGCGGATTTTTAAAAAAGTTGACTCAAGAAGACATTCGGTTCTTTTCTGGGCTACTCTTTACGGGCTGACACATTTTAAAAAATTAAAAAACACCATTTTAAAAGGAGAAACATTCAAAAATCTGTTTGAGTATAGTATTGATAATTTCATATCAACCCTGACGGCTTCGTAAAAAGTCATTCTGCTGTGTTGCGCCTCATCTTTCGTCATTGCAGCGTACTTTTTGTACGCTTCAATGACGAAAGATTCGCGCGCCTTTCATAATGAGCTTTTTACTTTGCCGTCATTGTTATAACTTCCAGGGAAGTCGGTTTGGGAGGACGCAGTGGACTATGGATTCACATGATCCCCGATCCTTGAACCCTGAAAATTTTTTATGGAGGATTACAAATGAGCAAGTTAAAAATGACTCCGAGCGAAGCTCTTGTAGAAACAATGGCCGCTGAAGGAGTCAAAACGGTCTTCGGCATAGTCGGCTCAGCCTATATGGATGCGCTTGATCTTTTTCCCGCTGCAGGCATAAGGTTTATATCCGTGGCCCACGAACAGGCTGCCGCACATGCGGCAGACGGGCTTGCGCGCGTTACAGGAAAACCTCAGGCATGCATAGCCCAGAACGGCCCCGGGGCAGCCAACTTTGTATCGGCCATAACAGCGGCTTACTGGGCGCATTCACCTGTTGTGGCAATAACACCGGAAACAGGAAGCATGGGAATAGGGACCGGGGGATTCCAGGAACTCGACCAGATGGCCTGGTTTAAGGAACAGACTGTTTACCAGGTCCGGGTAAACAGGCCTGAACGCATGGCAGAACTTGCGCGCAGGGCATTTTACATGGCAAAGCTCGAAAACGGGCCGACTCAGCTCAATATCCCCCGCGATTATTTCTATGGCGTTTGCGAAGATGAAATATATCCATCCTTAAATATTTCGAGAGGCTGCGGACCGAAAAAAGCTCTTGAAGATGCCGCCGCCCTTCTGGTCAATGCAAAGTATCCGGTAATTTTATCCGGCGGCGGAGTCTCACAGGGAGACGCGCTTGATGAGACAAAAGCCCTTGCAGAATATCTTTCCGCCCCTGTCGTAAACAGCTACCTTCACAATGATTCTTTTCCTTCAGATCATTACCTTTCTGCCGGCCCCATAGGTTACTGCGGCTCGAAAGCTGCCATGCGGATTATTTCGAAGGCCGACGTTGTTCTTGTATTAGGATGCCGCCTCGGTCCTTTCGGAACCCTTCCGCAGTACGGGATCGACTACTGGCCGAAAAAAGCCCGGATCATACAGGTGGACATAAACGCGAAAGTGCTTGGATTAAGCAGAAAAGTCGATGTTGCAAGTCCGGCGGATGTCAAGGAATTTTCAAAAGAGCTCCTCGTGATGGTGAAGTCTCTTAAATCCGGCATGAAGGCTGACCCGAAACGGATCGCCGATGTCGAAAAAGAGAATAAAATATGGAATAATGAGCTTGAAAAATGGTCGTCTTCAAAAACAAAACTTATGCACCCCCGCCGGTTCCTGCGGGAACTCTCGCTCGCCATACCTGAAGGCTCAATAATTTCCACGGACATCGGCAACAACTCTTCCATGTGCAATGCCTACTTCAAATTTAACGGAATACGCAGACACATATCGGCTTTAAGCTGGGGCAACTGCGGCTTTGCTTACGGGGCCGCAATGGGCGCCAAAATCGGAAGACCTGACCTGCCTGTTTTTGCCTTCCAGGGAGACGGAGCATACGGGATAAGCGGGATTGCTGAGGTAATGACCGCTGTCCGCGAAAAAATCCCTGTCATTGCGATAGTTGCCAATAATTTCGAATGGGGGGCTGAAAAGAAAAATCAGATAGATTATTACAGGAACCGGTTTGTCGGCTCCAATCTTAAAGAAAATCCCGATTATGCGAAACTGGCGGAAGATATGGGCGCAAAAGGTTATAAGATTGATGATTACAGGGATGTGCAGGATGTCATCCGTGACGCGGTCGCATCAAAAAAACCCTGCGTCATAAATGCAATCATCGAGGGCGGGGAGAAAGTGCTCGCCGAACCATTCAGGAGGGATGCCTTGAAAAAACCGGTTCGGTATCTTCCAAAATACAAACATCTTAATGTTAAATGAGTTGCCGTCCGCCTGCGGCAGATGGCTTGAGGCACAAAGGGGCAAAGGCACAGAGTTTTCCTGTTTTCTACTTTGTGCCTGTGTGCCTTTGAAACTTTGTGCCTGCATTCTCCGGGGTGATATTAAAATAGGGCCTTCGCCCAACAGCGCAGACCTGAGACTGACAATAC
>JAHJRK010000497.1 GCA_018830925.1 Pseudomonadota bacterium | reverse complement strand
TTTCCCATCGCGAAACCTCTCAAACTGCGTTTGAAGCTCGTTTATGCCGCGGACTGATTTATTTATTATTTCCCTCAACTCGGGATTTTCAATCTCTCCTGGGCCTACTTCATTCAGTCGAATCTTTTCGTTTTTTGCCGCCATAATATTCATCCTCCTTTCTGTGAGATGTCACCCCGCCCATTAGTTTCAATCTTACCAGGGCAATTCATAGCCCTTTTAATAAGCCGCCCCTGTATATTTTAAATTGTCCTATTTGTTTTACCGCCTCTCCTTTGACTCTATTCCAGTTAAACAATTTCGGCATTTTCTTCTTTTTAATTTTTTTGAGATCATCGGAAACAAAGGCTTCTTTATTCTTTATCTCAATGGGTAGGCGGTATTGTCCTCCGAACTGATAACCGACAAAGAGACTAAGGAGCAGGAACATAGTGTATTCTGGTCCACTGACACCTTTCTTTTCACTGGCGTCCATATTCTTCTCAATCTTTTTGAATAAGTCATTGAGCATATTGACAAGATCACCATGTTTGATTATTTGCACTTCGGAGTAGCTGCAATGCTCTTTATAAGGGATACAAACATGCTTGCCTTCAATCACATAAACAAGCTCACCGTTGACAAGGGCTGTTCTCATTTTCCGGACTCCTTTTCATATACGTTCAAAACATCTGTCTAATTCCTATCCCATCTCTACATACGATTTCCTCTGGTTTGCTCAGCGTTGGCCTCCTTTAAAAATCCGCTCCATAATCCAAACCGGTAAAGACAAATGAGGCCTGGGTATAAAACCAGAATAGTCAGGTGCAGTAAAGCCGCCACAAGAGACGATGCCAAGCAAACGGCCCTCTTGGTCAACAACCGGGCCGCCAGATGTCCCTCCCTCAATCGGAGCGCCGCAGACACTTAACCCAGGCGCCGCAAAACGGCATTGTTGTACGTTTACTTTGAGCCATGTTTGTTTGTGCGTGAAGATAAAAGCCGGTATGTAATGAAACAACGCAAAGACTTCAGAGTTGATTTCAATAGGTATAATTGATTCGAGGGCGCTTAGATAATCGTTTGACTCATCATAAAACGTCTGTCCGTCTGGCTCATCGAGAGCCGCTATGTCCAGCACGGGCTCAACGGCACAGACCGCTGCAATGATCTGGCGTCCGTCTATTTCGACTTGTTCGAGAAAGTGATCTCCAAGGACCATATAGCCCTCTGCGCTCCATCCTATACAGTGGGCCGCAGTTAGAATTAGGTTACTTGATACTATGACGCCCAAGCCACCTTTCTTCGTCAGCCGAACAGTTGCCTTTTCAACGCGTTTTCTAATCTCATCGTTAAGCATAGGAGAACCTCATTTCTAAATTAAAATAAAAATGCAGAGACTCTCCCGGCCATAAGTAGCCGCCGCACCGTCACCAGTTGCGGAATCTCTGCATTCTTTATTTGATTAATTTTGTATTTCATAGCTTATGGTTTGGAAGTTAAGAACCGATATAATCGATACAACTTAATATGTCAAGCAAATATATTGACCAGCATAAGGATTATGGTTTATAAGGGTTCATGCCAACCGAAAAACCCATTATGAATTTCGTTGTTGATAATGATCTGCTCAAACGGATCGATGACTACCGCTTTAATAATCGTATCAATACCCGTTCCGAAGCAATCCGCCGCCTTATAGAAGAGGGTTTAAAAGCCTCTGAGCCTCCCAGGTCAAAGTCCCAAAAGAAATAATTCGATAGGGCCTTTTTTAGGGTTTTTGTTTAAAAAACGGCCTTCTGTAATCGCTTGTGAGCGTATATTTCGACCCCGACAAGGGTAAGGCAAGGCCCGAAAATTCATCATTTTACCATCTTTTAGTTTTCTCTGGATTCAATTCAAAACCGCGTCTCCGGAGTGATTTGATGATCCGCTTTTGAAGTATTTTGGGTTCGAGATCGAAAGTTTCAGCCAGAATATTGAAACAGCCTTCCATTTGCAGTACTATCCGTTTGGCCTCTTCCTGTTTTGAATCAAGCGTGGGTGCCTGTAGGTCATTTAAAATATTAACCAGCACTGCAACCCAAAGCCCTTTTTCCCCGGATATTTTCTCACCGGCGATCTCCTCAATTGCGAGGCGATTTAATCCGGATCCGGAGGTAATTGTTTTGCTGATATTTTTTATCATCAAAAGTCCCTGTTAGGTTATTGGGGTATGAATCAGGATAAGCGACTCTTATTTTGATAATAAATGCGCTTTAACAAGAAGCATATAATGTCTTACACTATTGATGTGATCGTTTTCGGACTCCTCGAATTCACATCGCAGCCTATTTATATCTTCAAACATAATCGACATATAGGTCCCCAGGCTCTGCAAAAGGCCATTGTATGTTGAAACCCCTTGATCTTTTATGGAGCAATGATCGGCAGCCGGTCTTGCTTTTGCAGGCAAAGGCTTTCCCCATGACTTTTCAAGAATAAAGACAGCTTCAGCGCCGCTGAGGGTTCCGGCTTTCAATAATGCCAGGGATAGTGCTTTCAATGCTTTTTTGCCCTTGCTTGATTTGAGAATCTTTTTTACTGGTGCTTTGAAGCGTCTGTAGAAATCTTCGATGCTTTTTTGCCGAGGAAAAGCGTTCATCCTAAGCGTCGTATCATCGGGCGGCAGCATTAAAACTACATCTAAAAAATCCTTCTTCGAGCCGTCCGGTTCACCAGGAAAAAATAAATCATCCGAAACACGGCCCGCGATTGAAAAATAAACTGACTCGGCTGCAAGGATCGCTGGTTCACTGAATACTTCCGTCCTGCCTGGAGGAGATGCCCTGCAGATGCCGCCCATATCCGGTGAAGCTTCTATTTGCGGGTTTATCGAGACCATTTTCAGAGAGTAACCGAAACACCAGCCTATTAAGGCGTGAGCGCTTTCGTGATAAGCAACTCTTTTTTTGTTCATAAAAAACACCTAAGTTTTGAAAGAGATTTTATATGGTGGGTGGCTGCGGATCCATTTACAGCCACCCACCTGGAGAGAAACAACGCCCGACTTTATACAGGACATATTGACATCCTGTTTGTGCCCCGATCGGGAAAGGCAACAATATCAGCGAGAGATTTTTTCGTAGTAATCCCGCCATTTTTTTGAGTTGACCTCATATTGATTTGTGCCTGGTACTTTCCGGGCCGGGAAATCTTCGTTTTTCAACAGACTTAAGAATGTAGCAGGAGAGATCCTCAGCTTTTCACAAATAGCAGCAACATCACCGGATAACATTTTGCCCGTCTCTTTTGCTTCTTCCCGTCGTATCCAAAGTTTTTCGACATCTGCGTATACAATTTTCAGCGGGTCCTGTATGCCCCAGGACTTCAGCCATTTTACGAGCGCACTAATTGAGATATAGAAAACGCCGTCTTTTTTTATCATAGGAAATCCAAAATCACGTTTCAGATCCATCAACTCCACCGCTGATTTTCGCGTATATTCCATAATTTTGTCAACTCCGTTTAAAATTTTATCCATTTTAATTTCCTCATTTTTAAATTATTTCTTTGAGCATACTCGATAAGGATCCTGTGTTTAAAAAGTATCAAGACTGCGAATTTCTCTATATCCTGCTATAATCCCCATGCCTTCCATCCACAATCTGAGATCTTTACCGTCAACAGAATAACCTGTCTTATCCCTTTTGATCGGGCAGTTTGTTCCGAGCTTATGCCAATTTATTATTACGTGTTGCTCACAACCGGTGAACTCGACTATTTCGTTGATCGATCCCAGGGGCGTTGCAGGCATAGCCAAAAGTTTAAGATGGTTTTGTCGCGCCTGTAATATTTCGGTCGTGATTTTTTCAAAAGGTCGCCCATTGCCCCATTCTTTCACCCATTCGGCCAGTTCGCGCAGGTTTACGCTGGGAAGGCCGTTGATTTTTTTGAGCGGGAAACCATACGCGGTTTTCAATGTAACCAGGTTGATAAAACTTCGATGAAGCTGTTTTTCGATTTCCTTGACTCCGCTTAATATAACGTCGTTTTGTTTTTCTTCTGAATTTTCCATGTTTCATTTCCTTTCCCGTATCAATTTTGTTTTTAGTAAACCAAAGCGGCCTTTTTCAACTACCAGCCTGAAAACTTCCCGTGGTTCCGGCTGTGCTTCTCGAAGGTCTTTGTGTTGATTGAACCATTTTTTTAACTCAGATTTTTTAGCGGTCCAGATGCCGCCAACTTTTTTTACTGGCAAGTCATAACCAATCTTCCAATCCAAAACGGTGAGATTCTCTTGAAGTCCCAGGTATTTTTTAATCTCAGCAATCCCGTTAAGCTTGCGTCCAAACATTATTTCCTTCCTTCTAATTTAAAAGCGAGTAAGTACTTCTATATTTCGCTGTTTCCGTGATTCCCGCATCATGCAAAATATTACTTTATATTATAAAACCAATTATAAAAAGTTACTGCAACTTTTTCTAAATCAGTTGTTATCTTCATCGGGAATTTATGTTTGTAAAACAAATATTCATCCAGATTTTTATGAGACGATGTATGCAATTCTTTATGACTTAATTCTCCCAGGGCAATGAGAAATGAATACAAACGATTTTGATTTTTTTTAATAACTTTATCGAGTTCTTTTAATCTGATTTGATCCGCTGATAATGGTTCCTTTTTTCTCATGACGTTATTCTTCCTCCGCACAATGATTTTCGAGTTTCAATTTATCCTGATTTTTTAACGCTTGAGACTCTTCCGGAATAAATATCACCTGGAAACTGTCCGTTGTCGCATAATCATTGAGCACCGTGCCAATCTCCGCCGTAACCATAGCCGCCATGTCCGCCGCCTTGCTGTGCTCTCCCCGGCAAACTGCGACCCAGTCGTAAGCCTTTGTTTGTGCCATCTGCCGCAGGGACATTTCGAGCACCGCCGCCCGTGCGGCCAGCTCCATTTCAAAATCACTTCGCAACAGATACCGTCCGGCTTCTTTCTCCCGATCCCAGGCGAGCTTTGCGATCTGCTCATCGAGCTTCTGGTTTTCCTTTTCAAGCTTTTCTTTTTGAAGGGCTTCAATATCAGCATTTACTGCAGTTTTCTGTTTTGGCGTCAGGTATGCCCTGGTATAAAGTTCGACATCTGAGAGTAGTACCGAGCCGTCCGGCTGCACCCGGAGTTTCCCGAAATCAGCGTCTTTATAAAGCTTTGATTTCCCGATCCGGATATTGTTCTTTTTCAAATATTCAATAACTGCAACGCGGTTCCGGAAAACAGCAGAATCCGACTTGTTACTAATGCCTCCGATGAATTCATCGAGGGCCGCTTCCGCCGCCTGCCAGCTTTTCAAATTGCTCAGGGAAGAATCTTGTTGATACGCAGCGGCGCCGGACACCACGCCATTAAATAAAAGGATCCCTTTTTTTGCTTTTTCGGGTGGGTAGTTTTGAATTAATTTATCAAATTCGTTTTTGTTCATTCATTTATCCTTTGATTGTAATAAAAAGTTTCCTGTCATGTCGTGAGCAATGAGCAACGCTGCTTCAATTTTATCTATTCTTTCCAGGAACGCCGGTATTGTCATGCTTGTTTGATTAGCCTGGTTATATTGCCATTTCAGCCATGAAAGAGCCGTCCCGGTCCTGGCCTTCCATCTTTTATCAAACTCGCGCCATGCATCGCCATAGGCCATGTTGTTGGCCTGAGCGTATTTATGAATCAGGTCGTTTAATTGCTGCCTGGGCGTCAGGTTTTTAAAATATGAGTAGTCTTTCATTTCTCGTATCCTGGTCGCGGGTTCTTTGCTGTAAAATCGAAAAGCCAAGGGCGGTTTTTAGCTAAGGTCTCAAGTCCGCCCAGGTCCTGAATTGCCGATTTAACCTTATCAAGTGGTACATCATATTTAATAGAAAGAATAATTTCGCCCAGGTGCAAATCAACAATATATTTATGCCAGGCTTCCGGCCAGGTAGATCGTAATAAACGGAATGCGCTGATTGTGAACTGAGATCCGCCGCCGCAACATACACAACCGATAGTCATGGCTCCTCTGGCTTTCGCCGGATGGATCGGAAGCTGGTGTTTGTCGCGATATCTCCGGCCCATGGTGTCCGTCCATCCGGTCAAAGGGTTGCATATTGTCAGTTTGTCTGTCTTGACATAATGTGTGTGGCCGTCCTTGATTGTCCGAAGTCCTCTAAGCATATCGTCACTTGATCCTCGGACTCCGGTCAACTGCAGATCGCAGCCAAGTTTCACAGCCAGGTTCCGTGCCGGCGCGATTTTCATATTCCTGCAACATGACGAAACATCGATCTTAAAGCCCAGGGATCTTTTTTTGTGCCTCTGCATCCATGTTCTCGCCGCGATTTTTCCCATCATCGGCCATCCCTGCTTTTGCCATTGCTCTTCGGGTGTGCGGTTCGCCCTGGCAACATGAAGTTCTGCCCCATAAATTTTACAAACCTCCCGGCAAAATGTTTCGGTTTCGGGATATTCCATTTGAGAATCGGCAAAGATAACGATTGGTCGGTGATCCGTATGCCTAAAAACGATATCCAATAAAAGAACGCTGTCTGATCCCCCGGAAAAGGCAAGACAGGCTTTCTTGCTTTCGATCATTGCCGAATCAATGATTCTGATTGCCGTTTTCATAGAAGTAATGACCTTATTAGGCATTCGAGCGCAGAGTGTTCGCCGCTTTCGGCATATCGTTTGAGCTCCGCAACAATGTCTTTCGTGCATGGATCTATAAGAAACAAGACGTTGTTACCGCTTCCGTTTTGAACAACAACCGCAAGGGCGTCATTCATTTTCTTTGGATTTTCCCCCGCAATTTTCCTTATTTTTACGGTTAGCGCTTCAATGGTTTTGTCTGCTGTTTGGAATGCTGTAATAAACTCTTCCTCGGATACCAGGAGATCGCTTAGTTCGCCTTCATCGAATCCGATCGACTCCATATCCATAAGATTAGAATCAATTTCAATCAGAAGATCCCGGAGCTTTGGCATATCAAAATATCCGCCATGTTGATTTGCCGCCACGTTAGCGGCCTTTTCCTTTTCGAGCGGCCAGTTTACTTCCCGGTATGACCAGATCCCAAAAGGTGTTTCAATCTCGCCCAGGGCAACAGTGCCGACCGAATCGGAATGCTTTCTTTTTACAACATTCCACGTCGGATCAAGATGCTTAATGCGTTGATGTCCACCCACCAGCTGGCCGGTGTGAGTGTTAAAAACGATGCCGGACAGGTCGCCATACTCCTTCATTGACCTTCCAAGCATGTCGAGCTGCTTCGGTGTGATCTTGCGCGGGTTATACTCTGCAGGCCGAAGGCTGGAGATAGTTTTATTTTTTAATTTATTTATTTTTGACATTTAAAATCCTCTGACTTTGTAACGCTTAAAAAGCAAATCTTGCGCCGCCCCGCACATAATACATACAACATTACAAACGTCCAATACGCCGGAAATTCCTTTTTCTTCCGGCGCAGGTGTCTGTTTAGACACCCATCAACTATTTTCTTTTAAAAGATCATTTTACCCTGGTTGGACGATAAAGACCTTGTTTGCAGAGATTTCCTATATATAGAAATAAATCTCCAGCTATCTTATATCCCCTATTCTATCGTCCAGATCATCCCTATCATCCATTTTATATAAATTACATATTCATCTATTATTACAATATCTTAATTAATATATATTAAACTAATTATGTATGTTTTAAAGTGATAAAGAACAGAGAAAAACAGAAAAAAAGCGAAATTATTTAATCAGTTTTTGGTTTAATATTGATGAATTTGTAAAACCAAACGCCAAATTTCAATTTAATTTCTCCATTTTGACGCAATAATGTTCCAAAACGCTTCTGCGAGATCGGATTTTCGGATATTTTGTTTGAAAATAACCAGGTTAAAAACTCTCCATACAGGAGACTGGCCGAAACAATGGATTTAGGATCCTTAAAACACCGTTCCGAAAAAAAGCGCCGGATCAGCTCACATCCTTCTTTTTTTTCGGGGATGTAATAATCTAATAGCGGGGGTTTCTTTGCCGCTCCCAGCTCTCCGGGCTGTTGCTTAAAAGCAAACTCAGCATCATTGTGCACCCTTATTTTTTTTATATTCTCCTGCTGCATGATCCTTCTCCTTTCGGCTTAGAATGCGTCCCCCATTTTAGATGGAGGCTGTTTTATTAATGAGTAGCAAGCTTTGCAAAATTCAATAATTCCGATTAAATCCTCTTTTCCGTTTTCTAATTCAAAAAATTACCGGACTCAGTTTTTGGGGTTCAGTGATCCGTATGGTTTAACACTCCAGGAAGGACCCGCTCTTAATCGCACACAAGCACCATCACCATGATCATCCGGTAATGATTGGACTGTTGGATGTAAAAAAATAAAAATAAGGGGGGGCGGCCCCTATATAAAACTGGCATTAAAAAATTAATCAATACCTCTGAAAAACACCCTCCCTTCCATCCAGATCCTTTTCATGTTTATATCCCCACCAGAAATTTAGCGCCCTCTTGGTTAGCCTTGATCTGTATGGCGGCCAATATCTCAAACATGAATGCTTCCAAGTGAGGCTGCAATCCATCGCCGTTTATAGTGATCATGGCATCGCCTCTGCTTAAAGCCTCCCTCCGTGCATCGTTATATTTCATTTCGGACTCGGCTGTCTTCTTCTGCAATTCCAGGGCTTCTTCCCGGTGCTTAACCTCTTTTTTAATCTCATCCTCAATAGCCCATTTCTTACTTCCCTGTACGTCGTTATCCGCATATGTTTTAAATAGGTCGGAGAGCAATCCACCGGTGCTGGTAACGCTGTTGTCAATTGAGCCGAATATCGCTTCAATTTTCTTTGCTCCGGCTTCAAGCTCTGCGATATCGAATCTCCCTTTCCACTCTATAGTATTGTTAATAATCTCCGAAGTGGCCTTAATTTTTGCCACAACTTCTTCCGATGATTTCTCAACATTTGCAATATCCAGCTTAGCCTTCCACTCAACGGCGTTCTTGACTTTCTCGGCTTCAGCTATAATATTTGCCAGATCAAGTTTGCCCTTGATCTCAACTGTCAATTCGGTAGTAATTTTTGTTGGTGTTGTCTCAACTGTTTTCTTGAATTTCGTTGCTTCTATGTCCACTCCTGCGTAAGCGTCAGCTACTTTTTTTGATGACGCCTCAAGATCGGTGTTTGCTATTTTCAATTCTCTGGCCAGTATTTCAACACGCTCTTTTGCCCGCTGAATTCCCTCTGAGTTTTCATACCCCGGAAGATTATCAAGGAACTCTCCAACGCTGAGAGTTGCGCTCGCAAACACAAGTCCAAGTGAGAAAACGCCCACCTTTAGCGCATTAATTCCGTTTTCTATCGCCGCAAAAGACACTCGTATAATCCGTGTTGCTAATTCAGTATCGGATCCAAGAGCTATCATAACCAGCCCCATGGGGCCGAACGCCTTAAAAGCCAGTGATAATCCGAGTACATTTCCGATCAAAACTTTTGTTTTTTCGTCCAGGGAATTGAAAGCTTCGGTAGTGATTTTGGCAAAATTAATGATCGGCGCGAAAGGCTCCCCGATACCCTGGGTTACACGGATAAGGGATTCAACCGAATCGATCACAAGCTGCAGCGCCTTGGCCAGTGCTTCGGGTTTACTTTTATCAGTCTGGAATAATTTCGCCAGAGCATCTCCGAAATCCTTGAAGGCATCTATCAGTCCCTTGAAATTAAGATTTTTAAAGGCGTCGGGGAATGCCTTCCCAACCTCAGTTAACCAGATTGAAATTGATTTTGCGGTTGCATCCAGGTATTTAAAAAGCGGATCAAACGCTCCTGAGTCAACGCCGACCTTGATTCCCTTGAAAAGATCGGCAAGAGAGCCTGCGATTTTGCCATATCCAGGAAGCATCTCCGAACCAATTGCAATAATTGTTGCTTTAAAATTGTTTTCAAGCCGCTGGTTGATGTTCTCAAACTCATTCGCAACCTTGTCGTATGCTTCTTTTGTCGCGCCTGCGGCTGTACCCATCTCTTTAAGAGCGTCCTTGAATTTTCCCGTCTTATCCGCTCCAAGCACAAACACAGCATTGAGCGCTTCGGTCGACCCAAAGAGTTTCGCCATTTTCTCGGTACTGCCGCCGGTCGCCTCGTAAACATCCTTGAGAACACCCTCAAAACCTTTTGTTTTGAGAGCCGTGGCATTAAATTGAATACCGAGCGAATCGGCCATCTCCTGCGCTTCTTTTGTCGGTTTTATGATATTTGTAAGAGCAGCCTTGATCCCAGTGATAGCCTCAGACGTAGGCGCACCTGATACCGTAAGCGCTGCAATAGCAGCCGAAAGGGTTTCAAAGGGCACCCCAGTGCTGGCTGCGATACCTGTGACTTTAGATAGTGATGAGGATAATTCTTCGATCGTAGTCTGTCCGAGCCGGACCGTGGTGAACATGATATCAGAGTACTTTCCGGCCTGATCGGTTGATGCGCCGTAAGCGTTCATCGTACTTATCAGGGCTTTTGTGGTTGCTCCGAGATCCGCGCGACCGGCAACCGAGAGTTTTTCAGCCTCACTTACAAAGTCGAGCGAATCCTTATAATCGACACCGGCGGATATGGCACTGTAAACCGCCTGGTTTATCTGCTCGATGCTTTTTACGGAGCCTGTAGAATAATCCAGGATATTCTTTTTAAACTGCTCTATGGGCTCGCCAGTATCTTTTATCAGTGTTGTGATTTCGCCGAACTGCCCGCTGAACTCACCCGCTGTTTTGATAGCATATGCCATTCCGCCTACGACCATCGCCGCGAGAGCCGCATCTACCTTCAGTATGTTACCCGCCAAATCGGCAAGGGGTTTTGAAGCCTCGCCGATATCCTTGGCAAAACCATCCATCTTGCCTGTTATGCTGCCGATCGTCTTTGATGTTTCGTCTTTTCCGCCGAATACAATTTCGATTGTTTTTGTAAGATCTGCCATTTATTTTGCCCTCCCGGTCAGCACATATTCCGCTTTCCCAAGTTGGGAATCCGACAGCATTAAAAAATGGTAGGTCGGATAAGATAATTTCTTAGCAAGATCCCCAAGACCACCAATCGTAAATAATCGCGACAATGCCCGCATGATTCTTTCAACCTGACAAATACTATCCTTAGAAAACGGCGCTTCTGTCTGAATAGACACCAAAAGCGCTCGCGCCTCTTCTCCATAAAGATATTCATAATCAGCTTTGCCGGCAGGTATTCGATTGATATATTCATCCAGAAAACAAGTTTTTAGAATCACATTCAGCAGTGTAGTTAGATTAGCCGTTAGACTATACGAATGGTTCGTTTCCCGCGCGATACCATTTAGCGTGATTATTTCTCTCATAATGCCTAACATGCCGGAAGAAATCCCGGCCGGTGATGAGGTATTACCGAGCTGAATTTCCCGCAGATTGCCCATTATGGAATTTATTGATTTAATAAGTTTACTGAGAATTTCTACTGCTCTTATATCCACCATCCCCCCCGTTTTTGTAAGATCAGCCATGTTTCTTCTCCGATGCAATGTAATTTTTCATATGTTAAATATTTTTTTATTGAAGCGTCGCCTTATCATCCGGAACCGCGCTGAGGGTTTCTGTTAGTTTCTTCCATTCCTCCTCCAGAAATTTTGATCTCACTATAAACTCCTTTTGGGTTTCGAGCGCCTCAACCCATCCCTTCCGAGCTATCGCAAGATTTGCCCACAGTTTTTTTTCGGTCTCAAGAGTCAAGCCTTCGTTCCACGCCACGCAAGCCTGACGAAGCCCCAATTTACAGGCTGACAATACCAACTTAGCTTCCGCCAAACCCAGCTTGAAATCCTCTGTTTGTTTCTTGAGCGCTTCATAATTGAGTCGGAGCGCCAGATCCGGAGATTTTTTTATAAATTCCTTAACGATCTCTGCCGACGCTTCGGTCGACGAATCAACAATCACCTTGTTTTCGGATTCAATATTCATCTTTTCATCCTTTCAGAAATTAATTTATTAGGTTTTTTTTCGTTCATGCTGTCCACTATCCCCTCGAGTCTTTAAACGGCTTTTTCCCCATGCTTCAAGCTATGACTGAGCAGGAAGCCTCGTGGGCTTCGAAAGCGGTGGACATGGCCGAAACATGTCCTTTCCAACTCCTTCAGCTCGATATACTTGGTCCCCTCGCGCGACCAGCAGGTCCCGATATTCCAAAATATCCTTTTTTAGCTCTTCATCCTCGCAACGTTCGGCCAGGCGGTTAAGGCAAGTTATCGTCCTTGACAAGTCACTTATTTCACGGATTGCCGGATCGCCAAACCCGGCCGTTCTCAACGCAGAAGCTATTTCCTCTAAGTTTTTCATCATGTTTTTATCTCCTTATTTATTTTATTTTCCTGCGATCATCTAATAAAATGTTTAATTGGTATCGACGATTGCAGAAGCTCGATTTTTAATGAAATTAACAACGTTTCGCGCTGGGTAACAGACAAGGCGTCCGACACGGAAGCGACCAGGAATCCCACGGTTTGAAGAGTCCAAATTTGCTAAATATTTTTGGTTGATGAGTCCTCCGGAAAACTTTTCAATAGAATTCCGGGGAACAATAGGAGAGGGCCAGTTTTCAAGCAGTTCGTCAAAATCAAAAGGAATTTCTTGTTTTTCTTGTTTTATCATTTTAACACCTCAAAAAAGATTTAAAAGTATTTTTACTCTTTTGGGTGCTGTTTAAACCAAATAAAAGGGGATGTCTAAGGACATGATTCCGCTGATTTGTCCTTATTTAGCAGCTTAGGGGATGTTTTGCTTTAGATGGTGGGGTTTCCGGGAATTAGTCCCTTTAATAAAATTTTATTTCCAGATCGTTTTTTTAATTCATTAAGAGCGCGACGGAGATATTTGACTGTGCTTGCATAAGATGCAAGTTGATATTTGTTTTTTAAAAAATGTATGGCTTTTTCTCTCGAGTCCTCTCGGACTCCTGCTTTTACATAATCCAGCACTATATTCCTTGCTAAACCCTTACGGCCATGTTTTCCACGTCCTAATTTAAAATGACGGATAGCTCCTTCATAGTTTTTTTCAGCATAAAGGCGTTTGCCTTCTCGATACCACTCATTGAAATTATTGATGGTTTTTTTCAGCGTTTCGTTTTCTGCTCGAAGCATTTCAACTTCCGCTGTCAAACGTTGTATCTTGTCTTTGCTATTCTCTTTTTTCATGATCGTCCCCACAGTTTCCCTGGAGTTATGAGGGGAAGGCGGCCAGGGTACGCCGTTTTTCGGTCCAGTTCATGATGCTGGACATATTCCCGCTATTTTCTCATTTTGATAAGTTTACAATTTGTTCTAAATTCTTATTACCGTTCACTGTAAACGCCTTCTCAAGCGCGTCGGCACCCTCTCGTAGCCTGTTTTCGCTCATCCTTGCATATCGGGCTGTCATGGTTCCAGTGGCATGGCCAAGGCTCCTTTGGGTCAAATAAAGATCATGCGTGCTTTCATACAAGTGCGTCGCGAAAGAATGTCTCAGGGTGTGAAAAGTGACTTTTTGCTTTCTATCTGTAATACCGTCATTCAACCCAAGATCGTTGACCGTGGTGGAAAAGGTCTTTGAGACATACGCCACTGCCCCGCCCTTTTTTGATTTATTCGGAAATATTAATTGATCTGGTCGACCCTGCTTCCGGCTTTTCAGCATGACCTTGGCCGGTGCCGTCAAGTAAGCGGTGCGGCTTCCGGTTTTTGCGTTTAGGATTGTCAGGGTTCCGGCTTCCAAATTAACACAACTCCATGTCAAAGCGGCAATCTCGCCGAAGCGTAGGCCAGCATGAAGACTCAGTAAGGCCATGTCATGAACATTTTGACTCTTTACTGCCAGTGCTTTCAGTAGTGTTTCGATCTCGTTAATAGAAAGGTACCTCAATTTCATATTATCCAGCTTGGGCCATTTAACAGCCCTTGTCGGTGACTCCCCGGCATAGACGCCAAGCCTTCGCGCCGTGTTGAAAGCCTGCCTGGTCAATTGTAGGACATATTGGATGTAGCGATCAGAAAGCTTCTTATCGGCCATGGTCTTCTTGATCCGTTCCAGGTGAAAGGCGCTAATCTTGCCAAAGGGAAGGTTCCCGATTGTTCCGGCCATGTGAAGCCTGTAAAGCATCGCCTCGATTCTGTGGGTTTTTGCTTTTTTATCACATTTACTTTGCGGTAGGTAGGTCTCTGTCATAAATGTTCCGAAAGTAACATTTTCCTTTTCCATGCGGTCTGACTCTGTTTTTTCTGATTCCTTGCGCTTGTCTTCAAGATCACGTTTCTCAGCCAGGGTTTGCGGGCCTTCGCCAGCCTTTTGGTTTTCCTTTAATTCCGTCAAATGCTTGTATGCCTTTGCAGCCGACCACTTTTGTGAGGCCCAGCCCAGGCCTTCCTCTTTGTCTTTTCCTGCTAATTTATAACGAATGGTAAAATACTGATCGAGCCGGACTCCTTTTTTCCGTGTTGGATGCTCTCTGAAACGTACTCCTGGAAAGTTCGTTTTTATCCATTTTGCCATGATCCGTTCTCTCCTTTTTTCATAATCAGCATGTAGCTCTTTAAGATTCTTTCATACCTTGCTTTTATAATCAGCATGTCGCCCAGTCCCGCTCCTGTCCCGCTTTTTTTTATGAAACAGGGTGATTTAAAAGGATGTCTTGTGAAAGAAAATAAATGATAACTCTTTAAAAGTCAAGGGTTTTATGTGATAAAGTGATATTAAAGGAAAGTCGAAAAAATAGATTCGTAATCAGCAGGTAGGCGGTTCGATTCCGCCCGTCGGCTCCAGTAAATTCAAAGGGTTACAGACATTAAACTGTAACCCGTTTTTATTTTTGCTACTCTGTTGTTTACCTTGTGTAAACAGTTATATAATATTATATCCTCAATAAGAATTTATAAACAAGGTATATTTGATTGTTTCGTAAAAAGTGAATATTCAACAGTATTCCCTTCGGTCGAATCCGCTTCAGTCCGCCTGACGCGGATTGAGGCGGGGATCTTCAATTTAATGGAATAAGCTATGTAAAATTACTGATATACTCTTGGTACTATATTAAACCAAGCGGACAATTACCGGCGAAAACAGATAAATGATGAACAATTATCCGTACATGCCATTTAATACGGAATAATATTATCGACAATTTATGTGTCAAATTACAAGACGGATAATCACACACACATAATAACATATTGTAATTATATCTATTATAATATTGCCATAATTTTCTGGAGATTGTTTTTTTTATTATATTTTCTTTCTTTAATTTCTTGACATACCCTCAATATCCGTATATTTTAAATACTTACATGGTATTATGATGTGTCTTTATGATGCATAATGGATATATCCGATTAAGATTATTGTCAGGGTATTAAATATTTATTTTCCGGTTTAATAGTTTTTTTTACACCAGAAGCATTTCGGTTATTTTGGGAATGTAATGAACTGTATAGATGCTGTTGAGGGTACCGCAAAAAGTATAATAAACGGTCTTTTTCAGCTTTTTATCGAATCGAATAATGACGATACAGAATATATTAGAAATGTAAAAAAAGCTTTGGATTCAACTGATCTGTTTCTGCAGAATAACAGGGAAATAACCGGAAACCCTGAAACACTGAAAAAAGTTCTTTACGAATATGCCAAGGATTTGTGGATTAAGAACCTTGTTAATAATATTAAAACCGATGATATAAGCAGCGAAAAGATTTTAGAAAAAGTCGAATACCATGAATATTATTTCAACCATATTTACAATCATGGGACATATCCTCTTTAATCTCCGCCTCAGGCGGATTGATTTTTAGCTATTAGTAAGTACGAGATTATTTCCTGCGTTTTTCTACCCCTCAAGGGGGTACTGAAAAGAGTCCCGTTTATCGGGGTTCGGGAAAGCATTATATGAACGACTCGGAAGAAGATTCAAAAATAAAAGCCGAACTGGATGAAATATTAATAAAAATAGACAATATAATTGAAAAAATAGAAACCTCTTTGCCTAACGAGACTACTGATTACGTACACGAAGAATAAGGAAAATGCCCCGAAGGCTTTAATTTATAACGGATATTTATTAAGAAACTGGATTTACATTCATCTGCAAAGAAATAAGTTTATTAGGAGGTGCCATGGCGTTAACTAAAAATGACATTGTTGCTAGGGTACATGAACTCGGCTTTACCAAGAAAAAGTCGGTCGACATCATCGAGTCTCTTTTGATGATAATCAAAAACAATCTTGAAAAGAGCGACGATGTTTTAATTTCCGGATTCGGGAAATTCTGCGTAAAGAAAAAGAATCAGCGCAGAGGCAGAAATCCGGCAACAGGTTCGGATCTGATTCTCAGAGAAAGAAAAGTAGTTACTTTCAAATGTTCGGGGAAATTACGGGACAAGATCAATAAATAGGATGGGGAATCCTCGACTATAGGAAATCGGTCAGTTTTAAATCTGCTTGCTAACCCGGTGGAATACCACTGGGTTAGCGCCTTGCGGTCAATGCCGAGGATTCCCGGCCACAAGCAGCGATGAATGTGCTCGCTGTTTCGTTTCAAATCTGCCTTGAGCAGAAACCTTGGAATTTGTAAAATCCCCCGGATTACAGATTGATATCATAAGCCTTTATTTTGCTTAAAAGGGATGGGTGGCTTATCTCAAGAAGCCGGGAAGCTTTGGTCCGGTTTCCTCCTGTTGCCGTAAGAGCTTTTTCGATCAATCTTTTTTCCAGAATAACCTGTTCCGCTTTTATTGAATATCCCTCATAAATTTTATCCACTTTCTGAGCAGCCCTACTTCCCGGTTCGAAAGGAAAATTTTCCGGCATTAGAACCGGCTCTTCTGCAATTACAACCGCTCTCTCAATAAAATTTTCAAGCTCCCTCACATTCCCCGGCCAGTCATGCTCCAGCAAAACAGACATTGCAGATGGTGAAATCCCTTTGATATTTTTACCCAGTTTGTCATTTAAGGTATCAATAAAATGTTTGCATAAAAGCGGAATATCTTCCGGCCTTTCCCTTAAAGGCGGCAGTTTAACCGTAAGCACATTCAGCCTGTAATAAAGGTCCTGACGAAAAGCGGATGTCTTGATTTCATCTTCAAGGTATTTTGAAGTGGCCGCTATAACACGCACATCAATTTTTTTCGTTTTGGAATCACCAATAGGCCTTATTTCACTTTCCTGTAAAACGCGCAGTATCTTTACCTGCAGCAAAAGAGGCAATTCCCCGATCTCATCAAGAAAAATTGTTCCGCCATCAGCCTCTTCAAAAAGGCCTTTCTTATCCCTATCCGCTCCCGTGAAAGCTCCTTTTTTATACCCGAAAAGCTCGCTTTCTATCAGGTTTTCCGGTATTCCGCCGCAGTTTACGGGAACAAGAGGTTTTTTTGCTCTTGCTCCCCCGAAATGGATTCCTCTTGCAATCAGCTCCTTTCCTGTTCCGCTTTCCCCGACTATCAACACCGTAGTATTATACAGGGCCGCTTTGACGCAAAGGTTAAAGACCGATTGCATGCTCTTGCTTTTTCCAATCATTTTACCAAAAGAATAATTTTCCCCGATTTTATTTATCTGCTCCCTGAGGAATATATTTTCTCTCTTTAAACTCTCCCTTTCCTCGGCTTTCCTGAGAGCAAGGAAAACCTCATCCGCTTTAAACGGCTTTGAAATGTAATCGTATGCTCCCTCCTTCATGGCCTCTATAGCGGTATCCATGGTGCCGTAGGCGGACATCATTATTACTGTCGTCGAACCTGTTTTGTCCCTCGCTGCTTTCAGAAAATCGATCCCGTTCATGTTGGGCATTTTAATGTCACAAAGAATAAACTCATACAGGGTCTTATCAACCATGATAAGCCCTTCATGCCCGTCGGCGGCAGTATCAACACTATAACCTGCTTTTTTCAGCATGGCGGAGAGCATATGCCGCATGTTCTCTTCATCGTCAATTATAAGGAGCCGTTTTTTATTATCTGTTTTTTCCATATACCAATCTTCTTTTTTTAATTTTACAGGATTCTCTCTTCATGTAATGGAAGGTATATCATCATTGTGGTTCCTTCTTTCTCCCTGCTTTGGGCCTTGATTTTTCCTCCCATTCCGTCAATGAGAGCAAAACAGACAAACAATCCGAGTCCGGTACCCTTCCCCGGCTCTTTTGTTGTGTAAAACGGATCGAAGATATTGCCTATGCTTTCGTCCGAAATCCCCTGGCCGTTATCCGTAAAAGATATTTTCAGAGTAGGCCGGCTGTTTATTGCCTCGACATCTGTTTCATTTATAACAGCGCTCGTTATTATAAACCGGCCGTTAAGCTTGTTTTGGGATGAGGAAATAGCATCTGCTGCATTTATTATGAGATTTAAAAAAATCTGCCTTACCTGATTGGAATCGGCTAAGACCTCGTCGTTTTCAGCCTCAAGAGAAAGTTTTATCTCAATATCGGACATGAAAGGCTGATATTTAACAATATCCGCAATGTCTTTTATTATTTCATGCGTCCCGATAATTTTCGGCTTTTCATCAGACTGCCTCGAAAAATCAAGAAGCTGCTTGATTATTATATTTATTCTGTTGATCTCATCCCCGGCTCTTCTAATATACTCGTTTTTTTCATCATCCGGTATATCTTTTTGTTTCAGCAGCTCAAGATAACCAATAACTATTCCTATGGGATTTCCTATTTCGTGTGCAATTCCGGAGGAGAGCCTGCCCACAGAAGCCATCTTTTCGGCCCTGATAACATCCTTTTCGGCCTGCTTTAAATCCATATTCACTTTCTCAAGAGAACGGATGCTTGACTGAAGCTTTCCCTTATCCTCGGAAATTCTTTTCAAGAGACGGTTCAATGCTTTCGAAAGTTTGTCAAATTCATTATCCTTGTCGCCGTACAGGAAAAACAATTCGTCCTCTCCCCTGAATTCTTCGGCCCTCCCGGCCATTCTCTGAACAGGCTTTACAGCTATATTTGAGATTAAGTAGAGCCCTGCAACCGTCAGTATAAACAGATTGACAATCAAATATACAAACAAGACTTCCTGGGAGCGCCTTAAAATTCTGTATATATGCTCGAGCTCCAGAACAATGCCTGCCCCGGCTTCAACGTTTCCGTTTTTAATAATCGGAGCCGCTATTATAAGATAACGATCCTGCATCCACAAAACGCCCCAGGCGGTTCCTGAAAACCTGTTCATTTTTTTCGAAGATTCGATCGACTGCTTTGTCAATGCCGTCATCTCATTTATCAACAGGCAATCCGAACCGCCCGAATATATAATCCTGTTATCTTTATCCTGCACAACAGCACAGATAAATCCTGCAGTTTTGACGGACTCTCCCAATCTCTCCAGGTATGCAGGCGCAAGGGATGTATTCCCTTCACTTGTTTTAAACATATTATTCTCAACTTCTGAAATAATCATATACCCTTTTGAGATTTCGGCCCGGACAAGGTCTCTTTGAGCGATAATAATCATTACAAAGTCGGTGAGAAGCATCGCAACGCCGAGAAGAATTGCAAGATTGACGGCAATATTAGTTTTTATTCCGTGAAAAGTCACCATCAGCTCCGCCGGTTATGAAGGTTTGAAGAAAATGTTTAACTGTGATTTATTATTACAATATAACCACGCCTGCTTGCAACAGCTAAACAGAATCGATCAGGAATTAATTGGGAAAGAATCGAGTTGGAAAAATGTGTTAATCATAAAGACAGGCTCACCAGCTATTCATGTGTTAAACATGGTGTTTATATGTGTGAAGAGTGCATGCACTGCACCGATCCGACCATCTATTGCAAATTCCGCCAGTCATGTCCGATATGGTATACGGGAAAAAACAATAAATCAGAAGATACTATTTCTTAAAGAATAAAAAAAGCATACTCCGATACCAAAATAAACGGAGTATTCTTTGTGAATTGAACCTAATTTCCGGCAAGCTTCGCCATTTTATCTGCTATACTGTCAAATGCCAATGCAACAGGAGATTCAGAGTGCTTGTCAATCAAAGATATGCCCGAATCACCGCATGATACTACGTTCTGATCAAACGGTATTTTACCGAGAAATTCTATACCTGTTTCCAATGCCGTTTTTTCTCCGCCTCCGGCACCGAAAAGATCAATACTTTTATTGCAATGAGGGCAGATAAAACCGCTCATATTTTCAATCAGTCCGAATACATCCATTTTTACTGTTTTACAGAAATTAATAGACTTTCTCACATCCGCAAGAGAAACTTCCTGGGGTGTTGTGACAATAATTGCCCTGGCATCTCTTATAGTTTGCGCAATAGTCAAAGGCTCGTCACCTGTGCCGGGAGGGCTGTCTATAATCAGAAAATCAAGTTCACCCCAGTCAACATCTCCTATAAATTGCTTTATAGCGGCATATTTTATCGGACCGCGCCATATAATTGCATCATCCTTATTTGGGGTAAGAGCTTCTATGGATACAGCGCATAAATTTTCAGAATATTTCATTGGAGCAAGTTTATGGTTCTTGCCCAAATCGAGCATCCCAATCAGACCAAGCATTCTCGGAACATCGGGACCGTGAAGATCAACATCCATCAATCCAACTTTATATCCTTTGTTTGAAAGGGCTATCGCAAGATTAACTGAAGTGCTTGTCTTACCGACTCCTCCTTTCCCGCTCATGACAATAAACTTGTGTTTTATTTTTATTAGAGATCCTTCAACCGAAGAATCCTGGGCGTCTTTTTTCATTTTCTGTCTTGCCGCGTCACAACTTGCGCCGCTGTGTATGATTTCCATAAAAACACTCCTCCCTGAAAAATTAGCGATATTTATATAAAATCCGGATTTCTCCTTTTTCGTCATTCCGGATGAAGTCCGCCGCTGAGGATTTTCTCGGGAGTGACTGGATTTTAAACTTTTTTATGAGTTCATCAAATATTATGGCCCCGATTTCATATCCTGGTCAAAGTAATCTCGGCATACTTCATTGTCAAGTTATAGCCGCTTATTCAGATAAAAAAAGGGAGGAATAATTTCATTACTATTCCTCCCCTTTAAACAGAATTAATTTTTTCTGCGGATTATAATCCTACTTCTGCAAGATCCGGCCCGAGATACGTGCGCTCGTTCTCTCCAAGAACACCGAGAGATAAACATATCAGTGTCCATAAATGAAGAGTGTGATATCCTCCGCCGTAATGCTCGGATAAATCATGGACCTGCGCATGGCAGTTATGGCACGGCGTTATGCAGTAAGTTGCGCCTGTTTTCTTTATCTGCTCATCTTTCACTTTTCCGTAGGCACGTCTTGCTTCAGGATAACCCGACTGGAGAAAGCCACCGCCGCCGCCGCAGCAGTAATTGTTCGACCGGTTCGGCGTCATGTCTATAAAGTTCTCTTCGCCGACAACAGCTTTAACCACGAACCTCAGATCCTCGGCGACAGGGTCGCCAAAGGTTTTTCTCACAAGCTGGCATGGATCCTGAACTGTAAATTTCACCTTTAAATCTTTATTCCAGTCAGAATTGACTTTGAGCTTTCCTTCCCGAATCCACTGGGCATAATACTGAATTATGCTCTTAATTTCAAAATTAAAGGGAATGTTGAATTTTTTCAGCCCGGCCCGGACTGCGAAAAGTTCGTGCCCTCACTCCGTATTGAGCCAGACTTTGCATTTTAAATCATCCACCGCCTTCGCCTTGACCTCGACAATGTGTTTCCATGACGGGTTATCTGCCATGAACAGGCAATAATTCTCAGCGGCCCAGCCTTTTGAACCGTATGTCCAGTCTGCGCCTACCAGATGAAGAATCTTCCACAATGGCACCATTTCATCAGGCTCGGTTACCGGCTCCCTCGAATTCTGGTTCAGAAAAAATTCAGCGCCTACCTTGTCCATCGGAGCCTGGAGATTTTCAAATCCGGCCTGGTTCTCCCTGACCTCGGTTGCAACATCCTCAACAACAAACCTCCAATCTTCCTCGTTTGCGCCCATTGCGCTGCATGTGTCATTTTTGAGCGCCATGTCACATGAGCCAAGTATCCCTTTCGGCCTTGTCTCCCTGGGCCAGCTCCCTCTTACATTGAAAATAAGCGCCGGTATGTCGATCTTCATCGGACAGACATATATACATCTCTGGCACATCGTGCACATCCAGGCCCAGTCGCTCTTTAATATTTCATCATCCAAGCCGAGAGCTGCCATGCGCAGAAATTTCCTCGGATCCATGCCTTCAAGCCCTGTTGCAGGACATCCTGATGAACATGCTCCGCAGGTAAGGCAAAGATTCAGGTTTCCTCCCTCCGGAAGTAAAGCCTTTACCTTGTCGATAAAAATGCTTCTTTTCCCCCGTTTAAGAGCAATAACCTCTGATGACATTTCTCCTCCCTTTTATGGTAAAAAACCTGATGTCCTTATTCCTTGAACCGAAACAGCGAGCGCATTCCCCGCAGCTTGCGGCGGGGAATGCGAGCGAATTAAAAACAGACACTATACCCTACGGTCGAAGTTTCCCGGCTTCATGAGGCGGGGAGCTTCAAAATATTCTTTAATAATTAAAGTTTGAGGAGGCGTTTGATACTCTCCGAAATCTGTTCGGCCGACGCCGGTTTTGGCAAATAATCATCAGCTTCCATACT
>JAHJRK010000496.1 GCA_018830925.1 Pseudomonadota bacterium | reverse complement strand
TAATTTTCTCACGATATCAAAATCCTCAACCTTTACCTCACTTACACGAAGACCAGCCGAGTATATGAGCATTAAGATAGCCTTATGTTTGATATTGGTATGGGCTGAAAGAATCTTGGCCACTTCGTCCTTATTAAGAATAACCGGTAGCTTCTTATCTTTTCGGGGCCGTTTGATCTCATATATGAATTTCTTTTTAAGCACGGTCCCATAATAGAATTTCAGGGCATTGATCGCCTGGTTCAGCGTGGCTGTTGCCGACTCCTTCTCTTCGGCCAGATAAAGAATATAATCGTTAGGCGCTATTAATTTCTCTTCGCTAAAATTAATATAAGGATTTAACACGCTTATATCGGTAGTCTATAACAACACCTGCCTTGTCAAAATCAACATCCAGCGAATGGTTTTTATTAATGAAGACGTTCACTGACTGGTAATAGTAGCTCCATACCTCTCCGCTCTCAGTGGGCCGGGTACTCACAGGTTCGCCGCACATGGCGCGGATATCACTTTTTGTTGTCGTGCCCTTTTGGATGCTTCTCACTTTCGTGGTGTCAAATGTCTTGCCGCTTATAGTTACACCGGCACATCCACTGAGGATATAGATGCATACCAACATAACAATCGTCTTGGCCTTCATTTCTTTACTCCTTTCATTTTCTAAGGTTTTTGCTGTTTATTACTCGGGCAATTAAACATGACCATTAAATCTGCGCGATGCCCGTATTTCCTGTAAACGTCGATCATGCGTTGCTATATTTAGTTGCCGGTGTAATATTTTCATGGCTGACTCCTTATTTTTGCATTTTTATAGTAGATATTTTTCCAGAACCGCAAATTTTAATACAGTTTATGTGATTTATGCCTGCTTCCGACGTTGCGGTACATAATTTGATTCCTGATGGATTATCCGGAACTGGACATTCGTACGCGATCTGCTTTTTTAACATAAGAGAAGCGGCGGCGAAGTTGAACGCGCTTCCGATCAGCATGCTTCCGAAGAGAGGCGAATATCCCGCCAGCGTTGAAACCGAATTTGCCGTTTCCCTGTAAAGAGTTTCATCCCCGGTCATTCCGTCCGAATCTATTATAGTGATATCCGGTTTGCCGTTTGTTTTGCCGGAAAAAGATATTCCGGTCACTTCACCATAATTATTCCCACATTTTTCTTTTGATAACATGAAAAAAGCCCCGCCTTCGCCGGGAACGGAAAGAGGAGCAGGCGAAAACATAAAAGGCATTATTTTGCCGTCCGTTGCTGTTTTCAGCTTCATTTTGCAGACATACTCCATAACAGCGTTCAATTCATCAACGCATCCGCACAGGACATGCTCGCAACGCCCCTCATTCAACCATAAATCGGCCAGAATAAGAGCATTCTGAAACGGAAACGAGAACTGTGAAAGCGTAACAGTTGGTCCCCGGCTGCCGAGCACGGATGACACGTATGAGGCCGCGGCATTGTGAACCGAGTTGGAAAATTTCGTCGGAGATACATTTGCGTCTCCGTAATCTATTATATCGTCAATAAAACTGAAAGTCGTCGAATGCGGTCCGAAAGTCGTTGCAAGAACAATCCCGAGTTTTCCCCTTTCATTAACGGTAATGCAGCTGTCCCTGCATGCATCAACAGCGGAAAGAACCGCCATTCTGCTGAACCTGTCAGCACGTCTTATCTTTTTTGATAAAGAAGTATCCGTCAGAGTTTCCTGACTGACCCGGTATGCCGGAATCAGTCCCGTCAATGACGGTGAAGACCAGCCTTGATTCAGTGCCTTTTCAAGAGAATCTATGCCACGCCCGCGTGTAAAAACAATTCCTATACCGGATATAAACATATAAGGTTCTTCACCCTTCTTTTCACTCGAAACCTTGATCCCTTGAATCCTTGACCCCTCATAAAAATTCTTATGCTCTTTCGATAACTATTGCGGCATTGTTCCCTCCGAAGGCAAGGGATGTCGATGCCGCAAAGGAGCCTTTTATGTCCGTATTCTCCGT
>JAHJRK010000495.1 GCA_018830925.1 Pseudomonadota bacterium | reverse complement strand
TGAGGAATTATTCGGGGTCCGCAATGAAGAGATAAGAGGGAAAACGGATTATGAAATACTCCCTGAGGATACAGCGGATTGTTTCAGGACTTCTGATTTGCGAGTAATGGAGACAAAACAGGACTGCCAGTTCACAGAAAATATAAGGCACGAAGACGGAATTCATACTTATCTTTCAGTCAAGTTTCCAATATACGATGAAACAGGCGCTGCAAGCGGAATCTGTGCCATATTAACGGATATCACAGACCTGAAAAAGGCTCAGGATCAACTGAAACGCCTTTCCGGAAGCATAATAACCAACCAGGAGAATGAACGACACGCGATCGCGCGCGAGCTCCATGATGAACTTGGCCAGGTTTTGACTGCCTTGAGAATGGATTCAGTCTGGATATATGAGAGGCTGAAAGAGAGCGACAAAAAAGCGGCTCAGCGGGCTCTGTCGATGTGCGATCTGGTTGATAAGAATATACAGGATGTTAGAAACATGGCCATACGTCTTCGCCCTGGTGTTCTTGACGATCTGGGGCTGGTTGACGCTCTCGAATGGTATGCGTCCGATTTTGAAAGGCGTACAGGGATCACCTGCATATTTGAGCATTATAATGTGCCTGCAATAAACGAAACCATTTCTACGGCTGCGTACAGGATAGCTCAGGAGGCTCTTACGAATGTGGCAAGGCATTCCGGAGCAAACAGGGCGGATGTTGTTTTACGGGTTGATAACGGCACTATGACTCTGCTTGTCACAGATAACGGTAAAGGTTTCAGTCTGCCGGAGCTTTCGGAATCCGAAGGCCTCGGTGTGGCCGGAATGCGTGAAAGGGCAGGGCTTGTCGGTGGAGTGGTGGAGGTTCAATCTGTCATTCAAAATGGGGCAAGAGTCTCTTTTAAGGTGCCGTTGGACGATCAAGGCAGGAGTATGTAATGATAAAAGTCCTCATAGCAGATGATCACAGCATTGTCAGGGCCGGATTGCGGCGTATTGTTGAAGAGAGCGGCGATATGGAAGTAATCGCTGAAGCAGCGGACGGGAAAGGCGCTTTGCTGCAGGTAAAGAAAGAACTGCCTGATGTTGCCGTTATCGACATATCGATGCCCGGTCTTGACGGCCTGGAAGTCACAACCCAGCTTCATGCCGGTTATCCGAAGCTGCCTGTGATAATATTAACGATGCACGAGGAAGAACAATATGTAATCAGAGCTATTGAGGCAGGTGCAATGGGCTATGTAACCAAGAGGTCGGCGCCTGAACAACTGGTAAATGCGATCCGCAAGGTGCATGCCGGCAGCCGGTATCTTTCGGCTGAAGCCACAGATCTTCTCGCCCTCCGTGTTGCAAGGGGTTCACATGGGCAATCTCCTCTGGATTCACTCTCAACAAGGGAGCTTCAGGTCTTAAGACGCCTTGCGACGGGACACACAAACCGCGAAATAGCCTCTGAATACGGAATAAGCATAAAAACCGTTGATACTTACAGGTTCAGGCTTTTGAAAAAACTGAACCTGCGAAATAATGCCGAGCTGTCACGGTTTGCCCTTCAGAACCGCCTCGTTGAACCGTAAAAGCTTTTAATATGTAAGAAAATTTCTTACATAAGAATCAGAATTCGTCGGATTGACAATCAAATTAATAAATGATAGATATGCACCATACTGAATTAAAGTTCCCCGAAGCAAATTGCGGGGAATCTTCGACCGCAGGGAACAGCGTCTGTTTATAATTAGCTTGCTAACCCTCGCAAGCAGCGGGAAATGCGCTCGCTGTTTTGGCTCAGGAAATCATTTATCTGCAATATTTTCTGCTTCTTGAAGTGTGTGGCCAGCAAATAAAAATAGAAGTGGTATTTTTTATTTTTGGGATGCTGAAGTCATTATAAGACTGATAGATGTTTGTTAACATTAATAAAAAACAAGGAGGAAAGTATCATGCGAAAAGTTGCAATTGTTGTTGCGATACTCGGGATGATTGTTTTTGCTGTTAACACCGGTATGGCAGCGGATAAGGCGGGCTGGCCAAAAGGTGTTACTATCGGTGCGGCTCCGGTTGGCGGCACTTATTTCATCTGGGGTGGCGGCTTTGCCAAACTGCTTCATGAAAAAGTCGGCGTGCAGGCCAATGTTGAAGTCACAGGCGGCCCGGTTCATAACACACAGTTAGTCGATGCAAAGAATCTCGATTTTGCCATGGTTACAGCGGCTCCGGTCTGGGAAGGATGGACCGGCGATGGATGGGCAAAAGGCAAGAAACACCAGAATGTCAGGGTTATTTTTCCGATGTATCCCTCATGGTTTCAGATGTATGCCGAAACCAAAAAAGGGATAAAAAGCCTGAAGGACCTTGAAGGCAAAAGCGTGGGCGTTGGACCTACCGGCGGGACCCCTGCTACGTACTGGCCAAAAATCCTGGAAGCAGCAGGCGTTAAACCGGCCCGCCTTGTCAATGCCGGCTCTGCCGATTTGAACTCCCAGTTAAAGGACGGAATGCTGGATGCAAACAGCCAGTCAGTCGGGCTTCCCTGGGTGACAATTACCGAGATTGAAACAACCCATGACGTAACGCTTATTCCAATCAGTAAGGCAGAAGCAGATAAATTCATTGAAAAATATCCGTATTTTGCAGAAGATACCATTCCAAAGGGATTCTACAAAAGCAATAAGGATTATGCTGTTCCGACAATTACCATATGGAATTTCATGACGGTTCACAAAGATATGCCGGATGACTTTGTTTATGAAGTCGTTAAAAAGACTTTTGAAAATGTGGATATCCTGATAGCAACTCATGCTTCCGCAAAGGATGTAATAGCTGAGAAGATCCTCACCAGCCCCATTCCTCTTCATCCCGGGGCAGTAAAGTATTACAGGGAGATCGGGATAAAGATCCCTGATAAGCTGATAATGAAATAACGCTAAAGAATCATTGGCGCGGCTTTTCATACACTGAAATCCGCGCCATTTTTTTTAAAACCGGGAGAAATCAAAATGGAAGATGTGCAAGTAGTCGATATAAAGGAAGTCGAAAAAAAGCTTGCTGAGATGAAGATAAAAGACATCGAGGTTTCAGGAGGCCGGGAGCTGAAGGGAGCCCTGAAAAACGCCTTTTTTATCGTAAGTCTCGCCATGAGTCTGTTTCATATTTATGTATTAACTTTGCGCGCCATTGATCCGTGGTATTTCAGAACCATGCATGTTGTATTTGCAGGAGTATTGATTTTTGCATGGCTGCCGGGATGGAAAAAAGCGTCTTTGGAGCGGATCGAGTGGCTCGACTACGTGTTCATGCTTCTGATAATAGTGCCTGCGGTCTATATCTTCTGGGATTTTGAAGACTGGATAAACCGGGTGGGTGTTGTGCCCACCCACTGGGATTTTATATTTTCATTACTGTTTGTAATCGGCATCTTTGAAATGACCCGGCGAACCACGGGCCCGCCTCTTGCCATATTATCAGGATTATTCATTCTGTATGGTCTTTTCGGGAATTACATGCCCGGGCTCTTTTATCACAAGGGATATTCGGTTTATCGTCTGATTACTTTTTTATTCAGCCTGGAAGGGATTTTAAGTCTGCCCATCCTTGCATCCGCTCATTACATATTTCTCTTTGTTCTGTTCGGGGCTTTCGTGGAGTCGTCCGGGGCAGGTAAATTTTTTGTCGATTTTGCCCGCTCCATTGCAGGCGGATTTCGTGGAGGGCCGGCCAAGGTCTCAATTGTATCAAGTGCCCTGATCGGAACAGCGTCAGGTTCTTCCGTAGCCAACGTCGTGGTGGACGGGGTATTTAATATTCCATTGATGAAAGCAAGCGGATTCCGTCCTTCAATAGCCGGCGCAGTTGAGGCCATGAATTCCACGGGAGGTCAGCTTGTGCCTCCGGTCATGGGGGCAGGCGCATTTTTAATGGCTGAAATTATGGGAGTGCCCTATTCTGTCGTCGCTCTGGCCGCCATTATTCCGGCGATTCTTTACTATGTCGCTGCTTATTTTATGATCGATTTTTATTCGGCTTCAAAGAATTTAATGGGTCTGGAAAGGAAAGATCTGCCGGTATTCTCAACACTTATGAAAGAACAGGGCTATCTGCTGGTTCCGATAGTGGTGCTTCTTTTTTCTCTTATGATTCTGATGTTATCACCTTACCGGTCAGCTATTTATGCAATCATTTCACTTATCATCGTAAGCTGGGTTAAGAAATCAACCCGCATGGGTCTTGTTAAAATAGTAAAAACCCTTGCACAGGGCGCAAGAGGTTCCATTGAAATTGCCGCTACCTGCGCGGCAGCCGGTATTATTGTCGGCGTGTTGACAATGACGGGTTTGGGCATGAAGCTCGCGATGATCATTATCAATTATTCCGGCGGAAATCTTCTGATCGCACTGATCTTTACCATGCTGATCGCGGTGATTCTGGGAATGGGCATGCCCACTACCGCCGCCTATGCCATTTCCGCGTCGGTCCTCGCGCCCGCGCTGATCCAGCTTAAAGTTGCGCCTATCGCGGCGCACCTCTTCATTTTTTACTTTGCCTGCTTATCTGCCCTGACCCCGCCGGTCGCACTGGCTTCTTTCGCCGCGGCAGCCATAGCAAATGCCAGGCCATGGGACGTGGGCTGGCAGGGAATGCGGTTTGCAATAGCCGGATTTTTGATCCCGTACATGTTTGTATTTGGTCCGGCCATGGTATTGATAGGATCTCCGGGTGAAATAGCCCTGTCTGTTGCAACCGGTATTATTGGATGCGCGGCATTGTCCGGTGCTGTTCAGGGATATTTTTTATGGCATGCAACTATGGCGGAAAGAGGAGTATTATTAATAGCAGCGCTTTCATTGATTAAGCCGGGCTGGATTACGGATATTATCGGACTGGGGCTTTTGGGAATCATATTAGCTGTACAACTGGCCAGGAAGAGAAAAGCGGTAACGGCGTAGAGAAAGATTAGATATGAAAACCATTTATCAAATTGCGGTTATTCCCGGGGACGGAATCGGTGGAGAAGTGATAAGAGAGGGCATTAAATGCCTTAACGCCCTTTCCGATCTGCACGGGGGATTAAAATTTGAATTCACCATGTTTCCATGGGGAAGCGATTATTTTCTCAAAAACGGCGTTATGATGCCGGCTGATGGCCTGACGATTCTCAAGGATTTTCAGGCGGTTTATCTTGGCGCAGTCGGCGACCCGCGGGTTCCGGATGATGTCACCCTGCATGGACTTCTTCTTCCCATCAAAATGGGCTTTGATCTGTATGCGGGGCTCCGGCCCGTTTATCTTCATGACGGCGTGTCGTCAGTTCTGGCCGGGATGAGCCCCGGTGACATTGACATTGTTGTGATCCGGGAAAATACCGAGGGAGAGTATTCGAATGTGGGAGGTATCGTAGGGCATCAGGATGAGACGCTGGCAGTTCAAAGCAGCGTTTTTACCCGGAAAGGAATTAAACGGATTATTGAATATGCCTTCGAATATGCCCGGAACCAAGGACGGAGAAAAGTAACATCATTGACGAAATCAAATGCGCAGCGATATGGCATGGTGCTTTGGGATCAAATTTTCAGGGAAGTATCGTCGAAATATACGGATATCCGGCATGAATCAAAACTTATTGATGCGGCATGCATGGATGCGGTCAGAAATCCAGGAAATTATGATGTCATTGTGGCATCGAATCTGTTTGCTGATATTTTATCTGATCTGACGGCCGGGATTACCGGCGGCATGGGACTTGCGCCGGGCGGTAGTTTCAATCCGGCCGATAAAACCGTTCCCGGCCTTTTTGATCCGGTTCACGGCTCTGCTCCGGACATAGCGGGAAAGGGCCTTGCCAACCCCATTGCAGCAATTCTGACGGCTAAAATGATGCTCGACTTTTTGGGAGAATTTCAGATGTCAGGCTTTCTGTATCAGGCTGTTAAACAGCAGTTGGCGGAAAAAAAGGTCCGAACCGGAGATTTAGGGGGTACAGCCAGATCATATGAGGTTGGGGATGATATTGTCAGAATTATTCATACCGTTAAGTAAAGCCGAATTTCTACTTGAGCAATTTTTATATCCGGCAATCTTTGCCGAATAGGCTATGCAAAAGTATCAAGAGCTCAGGCTGTCAATTACCACAAAAGAGAGGAGTTATAAGGATGATTCAAGAGCAAAATGTCAATATTAAAAAAATCCTGTATGCAACAGACTTGTCGGACAATGCGCGCCATGTATTTGCCTATGCGGTAAGTCTTGCTGTAAAATATTCTGCAAGTATAACAATGCTCCATGTGGTGCACGAAACTCCTGGGTTTGCGGACAGGAGCGTGGCCGGCTATATAGATGCAGAGAGATGGGAACAGATTAAGAAGCGCCATTTGGAAGATGCCCGTCAGGCTCTGATCGGCAAAAGGAGAGAGCATTTAGCAATTAAGGAAGTGCTGGAACAGTTTGCTGAAAAAATCAGGAACTCCGAGGAAGCATCTAAATTCAGTTTCGATGAAGTTATAGTAGAAATAGGAAATCCGGTTGAGCTGATACTTGAGGTGGCGGAAAACCGGAATTGCGACATTATCGTAATGGGGAAAACCGGGCAGGGCCTGATAGAGGGCGCCTTAATGGGCAGCACAGCCACACGTGTGGTTCGGCGGTCGAAAAAGCCGGTTCTGGTGGTCAGAAACCCCGATTAAAAAGTCTGATAATTTGCAGAAAAAGTTACATGCCCGACTTGAAGAAATCTGCTGTTTCCGTAATAGATCCGGGTTTATTTGTTGATCTTGTCGGAACCGTTCCTTCCTTAAAGCATTCAAGAATCGTCTTTTTTGACTCGGGAATAGCAAGAAGACCTGTTTCCGCGTCAATTTCGGCAAATTCAATTCCTTCCTCCGGCGCAGGAAAATCTCTTATCGGTTTATCTGCAAGGGCGCGCTGCATGAAATAAAGCCAGATGGGAATTGCCGCTATAGCGCCGGTTTCGGATCTTCCAAGGGAAGCCAATTCATCGGAACCGACCCATACTCCTGTAATATATTCAGGTGTATATCCTATGAACCAGGCATCATACAAATCATTGGTTGTGCCGGTTTTCCCTACAACAGGTCTGTTCAGTGCTTGAATGCGCTGCCCTGTTCCGTATTTAACGACGCTTTCAAGTAGACTGGTCATTATAAAAGCGGTACTTTTTTCTATTACCTGATTGACTGTAGGTTTTGCTTCTTCAATTACCTTTCCATCCCGGTCAACAATTTTTCTTATAAATACCGGCTGAACGAGATCTCCCTGGTTTGCAAAAACCGAATAAGCACTCACAAGCTCAAGAAGAGAAACGCCTGAAGAACCGAGAGCGATTGAAAGATCCCTGCTTAATTCGGAAGTGATGCCGAGATTTCTTGTATATTCTATGGCATAATCGATTCCTATATCTTTTAATATCTTGACGGTGACAATATTACGTGAATGCGCAAGCGCATCGCGAAGAAGGGTAGGCCCGTAAAATGTTTCCTTGTAGTTTTTGGGTTTCCAGACAAAATTTGTATTGGAATTATCAAAAACAAGAGGTGAATCAATTATAACGCTTGCCGGAGTATATCCCTTATCGATGGCAGCGGCATATATTACGGGCTTGAAAGCTGACCCGGGCTGTCTTTTTGCCTGAATAGCCCTGTTGAACTGGTTTTTGGTAAAATCAAATCCTCCTACCATTGCTTTTACATTGCCGGTGCCCGTTTCCAGGCATAATAAAGCCGATTCGGATTTCGGTTCCTGGTCAAGGGAGAGAGTCCAGAATTCCTTTTGTTTTACGCTTTTGATTTTGATTTTTTGTTTTGTTTTGACAAGTATAAGGTCACCGACTTTAAAAACTTCTCCCGGATGCCTGATTGCCTGGTAATATTCAGACTCAGGATCTGGTTTTCTGGCCCATTTCATATCTTCAAAATTTATTGCACCAAAGATATCTCCAATACGGACAATGACATTATTGGTTTTTTTATCAATGGACGTAACTATGCCTTTTGTTGAGGTTCCTTCTTCCAGAGGAATCTCAAGAGCCTGTTTTGCAATTTCATTCGAAACAGGCTCAATTTCGTCAGGAGAAAGATGCCTGATCGGCCCCCTGTAGCCCTGCCGCCTGTCAAGTTCATACAACCCCTTTTTCAATGCTTCATGCGCGGCTATCTGCATATCATAATTTGCAGTGGTGTAGATATTGATACCTCTGTTATATAATAGATCCGTCCCATATTTTTTCTCGACATAGCGCCGGACATGTTCGGAAAAGTGGGGTGCAACTTCCTGGAATAAATTTTGTTTGGTCTTTAACTCTATTTTCGTGTTTAAGGCTTCCTTGTACTGGGCTTTTGTGATGTATTCTTCTTCAAGCATCCTGTTTAAAACATATAGCTGGCGCTGCCTCGATTTTTCCATATCCTTATGCGGGGAATACCTGCTTGGAGCCTGGGGTAGTCCGGCAAGAATGGCGCATTCCGCCAGATTCAGGCCTCCCACCGATTTCCCGAAATATTTCTGAGCGGCAGCCTCAACGCCATAAGCTCCGTGGCCGAGGTAGATCTGGTTTAAATAAAGAAATAATATTTCATCTTTTGAAAAAGTTTTGTCGATTTTATATGCAAGGATCGCTTCCGTTAATTTTCTTTTATAACTTTTTTCAGGAGTCAGTAAAAACGATTTTGTAACCTGCTGGGTAATGGTGCTCCCGCCCTGAACAATTGACATTGCTTCAACATTCTTTAAAAATGCCCTGATTATACTTTGAAGGTCTATCCCTTTATGCTTATAAAACCTTGAATCTTCAGCAGATATAAAAGCGTCTTTAAGCATCGGGGGGATTTTGGATAAAGGAACTACTATTCTGTATTCCTTGTAAAACTCGGCAATTATTTTATTATCATCGGAGTATACTGTTGTGATAACAGGCGGATTGTAATCGGC
>JAHJRK010000074.1 GCA_018830925.1 Pseudomonadota bacterium | reverse complement strand
CGTAAATCACAAGATCAATATTGAATCGTTTGTGGAAACACGGCCCATGAGTTCCATAGCGGAAACATTTGCGGAGGCCCATAAAACGCCTCCCCTTAAACGGATTGTACTGACACCAGATTTCTAATTCCGAGTTGCTTTTAAAATGAATTTCCGGCATTGAAGATCCCCGCCGCAGAGCGGACGGGGAATCTTCGACCGTAAGGAATATAATCCGTTCTTAATTTGCTCGCTGTTTCGGTTCAGGCTGAGACCGCGAAAGCAGGCGAGCAGCGATGAGACCATACTTCAGTACGTCGAGTCGAAGCAAAGCTGACAAAGGTGTCAGGCTGAATGAGAACTGGAATAATAACAGATTCAAACAAAGGAGATACCAGATGGCTTTAGAATGGATGCCGAGAGAAAATCAACCAAAAGACCATTCCCTGCATACCGATGGTCACTGGGGCACGGAAGCTCCATGCGTTGTTTATGAAAAACGCCCACTTACAGGCCCGGATGGAAAAGTAATTGATAAGCTGTTCGTTTCATGGATTCGCCTGAACAATCCCAACCAGTATAATTCCTATACAACAGAAATGGTCAAGGGAGTAATTGCCGGGTTTGAAAACGCCTCGCTTGACAGAAGCGTTGTAGCCGTCGTGTTTACCGGCACCGGTCCTTTTGCCTTCTGCACCGGAGGAAACACCAAGGAATACAGTGAATTTTACAGCTTAAGATGCGATGAGTACGGCCAGTACATGGAACTCTTTAACCATATGGTGGATGCGATCCTTGCCTGCAAAAAACCGGTTATCTGCCGGGTCAACGGCATGCGCGTGGCAGGCGGCCAGGAGATCGGCATGGCCTGCGATCTGGCCCTCTCCTCGGATCTGGCCATCTACGGCCAGGCCGGTCCCAAGCACGGCTCGGCCCCGGTGGGCGGCGCTTCCGATTTTCTGCCATGGTATCTTTCGATGGAAGACGCGATGTGGAACTGCATCTCCTGCGAAATGTGGTCTGCCTACAAGATGAAGGCCAAGAACCTGATCAGCAAGGTTGTTCCCGTGCTCAAAGTGGACGGCAAATGGGTTCGCAATCCCATGATTGTCACCGACAAGTATGTTGAAGACGGCGAAATTGTCTATGGCGAATACAAGAAAGGGGATGCCTTAAAAGAGGCACGGGAGTTTGTCAAAGTCCATCAGCCCAATGCCGATTTTGAGCTGCTTGACAAGGAGGTAAATAAAATAGTCTGGACATTTGCCAACCTTTTCCCCGGATGCCTGATCGAGTCCATCGACAGTATCCGCCAGAAGAAAAAATTCTTCTGGGACACGATGAAAAACTCCCACAGGCACTGGCTGGCTGCCAATATGGGCGGCGAAGCCTTCCTTGGTTTCGGCGCTTTCAACACGAAAAAGATCACCGGACAGGACACGGTCGACTTTATCAAATTCCGTCAGAATATCGCAGACATGAAGACCTGGGATATGGATATGTTCGCGGAAGTGATGGGAAAACCCAAGAAATAATCTGCAGTATATCTGTCACCATAAGTAAAACGGTCAGGATGTTTTATAAAAACCCCTGGCCGTTTTGCATTAACATTTCTTTTTAAGTCTCCCGTTATAGTTTGATTACAAAGCCATCTTAAATCTGACCTTCCCCTCCCGAAGGTCCGAAGATCAGCCAGCGGCACGTCCGCCAATCTTTATGGCGGATGGCGGAACGCCCAACACCTCATGCCTATTCCCATGCAATCCTTTGATCTCTTTCTTGCTTTGTGCCTAAGTGCCTTTGACCCTTTGCCCCTTTCTTCTTTCCTAACCCCCTGAAAATCCATTGACAAACCACATACACTGTGGTTAATAAGTCGGCATCTCAACAGTCCCATCAAAATTCCCATGCGTCCAGCTGGACGCATAACATATATGCATTAGCTTTTTACCCATAAAACGTTCTTAAATTTTCACAGGAGAGGAGAAACTTCATAAGTCAAGGATATACTTGACTCGGCCAAGCGGCCAGACGCGCGTGTGTAAGAGCATAAGAGCAGAAACTGCACTATAAAAATATAATCAACTTATATATATGAAACCTAATTGCTCCCTAACCGCTCCTGATTGAAATCAAACAGAGGTGACCTCATGCATCGAATTATTTTCTATCCGGTAGGTAACGGCGATACCAGTCAAATTATCCTCGACAATGGAAAGCGAATCCTTTTCGACTTCAGGCATCTGAAAAAAGCTGAGGATGGCAAAGGGCCGGAAATCGATTTGAAGGCCCGCTTGAAGGAAGAATTGCAGGGATGTAAAAAGACGTCCTTTGATGTCGTTGCGTTTACACACGGGGATGCCGATCATATCGAGAACAGCACGGAATTCTTTGAACTACTCCACGCCAAGAAATATCAGGGCAACAGCCGAATCAAAATCGATGAACTCTGGGTGCCTGCTGCAATGATTTTAGAGACGGCGGCCACCGATGAACAGAGTGATGAATTCGTCATCTGGCGACAGGAAGCACGATACCGACTGAAAGAAGGAAAAGGTATCAGGGTCTTCTCCAAGCCAGATAAATTAAAGGACTGGCTGGAAGAGAACAAACTCACTGTTGATTCTCGCCGGCATTTGATCACCGATGCCGGACAAATTGTTCCAGGTTTTACCCTTGCCAAAGATGGTGTTGAATTCTTCTGCCATTCCCCCTTTATCAAGCATGTTGACGATAGTGATGATCTGCGTAACGGAGCCGCCCTCATTTTTAATGTTCGATTCAAATCAGGATCTAACACCTTCGACTATTTTGCGGTTGGAGATTCCGAATGGGAAGTCCTGGAGGAAATTATTGAGGCTACCAAGTATCACGGGAATGATGATCGGCTATCATGGGACATCTATAGTCTGCCGCATCATTGTAGTTATAAAACCCTGAGCGACGAAAAAGGTGAGAAAGAGACTATACCGAAGCCTTTAATCAAGGAGTTTCTGCTGTTAGGGAGAGAGAATGCCTATATTGTCAGTTCCAGCAATCCAATCGAGGATACGAAGGAAGGGCGGGAACAAAAGCAACCACCCCATATCCAGGCCAAGAAATGCTACGAACGCTATCTCACAGAAGTTGGCGGCGCAAAGTTCCTGGTCACTATGGAGGAGCCAAACAAGACAAAGCCGGAGCCGCTTATATTTGAGATCGATAACAACGGTATTAGCCGGGGGGGAAAAGTCTTTGCTTCCGGTATATCCATCATAACCTCCGCACCTGCACCGAGAGCTGGCGTAAAATGATTGTCGAATTCATTCCCTTCGGAGAGTCGTATGCTGACCTCAGCCCCGAAAACGTTCGGCTGAACGCATCGAAAAAAATACTGAAGTTCTGTAAGGAAAGCAAAGAGTTTGAGGTTATCGAACTGCGGCACCTGACCCGGAACGATGAAATCTCAGATTTGATAATCGTCGAATGCTTTAATGATCAGGTGCCTTCACGAAATCAGTATGGCATTAAAGTGCGGGAAAGGCTTGCGCTCGTTTTTACCCCGGAGACACTTCCTGAAGTAAGGGCACTTAGGGCTGACTTCCCAACACTCCCACACATGAATCATGTTTTGCCGGGTGAACCTGCATCACTATGCCTGTATGCGGACACGTGGCAATCATTGGAGCGAACCTGGACACCGCAGAAACATCTTCAACGAATTCTGTGGTGGTTCACAGAATCGGCCAAGGGGACTCTCCATAGAGATGACCAATCCTTAGAGCCCCTTTATTTCGAGAGCCCTTTCGAGATTGTCCTTCCTCCTGATTTTGATGAAAAGTCGGAAGACCCCAATCTTGTTTTGATTCCTCAAGCTATACGGATTGAGCGGTCCCCATTGAACTTCAAGGTGGTTCGATGCTTTTTCCAAGATAAAAGGTCCTTAACGCCTCAAGAAACCTCGAAGAACAAGGTGCTCAAGGTACCATTAATAGGTGTCCCATCTGGACAATACAGAACTGCCGGCACCTTGTTGGTTCCACAAAAGCGTCATGAAAATAAGAGGCCTCCGAATTTTACAATCTTAACGGTTACAATTCCTTCTATAGTGCACGGCATTATCGAGCAGTATCCTCGGACACTCGGGGAACTTCATGATCAAATGAATGCACGGGGAGGCACAATCTTAGATAAGCTCAAAAATATCATAAAAGAGAAAGCAAGTGGCGGAATAGCCCATGAGGATTCAAGCGAATGCTTACTCATCCTATCAATGCAACTGCAACGGTCGGTTGATTCACCTCCCGAAAATAATTACAAACAGGCATTTGAAATCGTTTCAGATCTTGCTGGGCTAGGTGAAAAAATGGGCGTTTTGCCGGCAGGTCATGACGGTAAGTGGTATCCGATAGAGATTATCGGTGGAGGGAGAACGGAGAATAAAGAGGACTGGCGTGAAATCAAGATATGGCCAGTCGATGTCAAGTTAGCCGTTACAAGGGATTTAGCACGCGTCGCATCTGATGTTGATCTGCAGACATCAGATTTCAAGGGAGTGCTTGCTGGTGTTGGTGCCCTGGGCGGATCATTGGCAGAGATGTGGTCAAAGGAGCACTGGGGGGCCTGGAGCTTCATTGATCCGGATATGGTAAAATCACACAATATCATACGCCATATTGCCAAGAATTTTCACGTCGGCATCTTTAAGACCGATGTTGTGAAAGACATGGTGGAATTCAACTATCAAGATGAATATTACCATGCCGTCTCTATTCCCAGAAGCGCGAACGATTTCAGTTCCGAAGCTGTTAAAGAGGCTATCTCAAAGGCTGACTTTATTGTCGATGCCACTACGACAATCGAGATCCCACGCGACCTATCGCAGCGAGAGGTTGTACCACGTTCGGTATCGGTCTTCTTAACTCCCTCAGGGAGGGGGTCCGCACTCCTCATGGAATCTGCAGATCGTTCGCTGAGACTGGATGCACTGGAGGCACAGTATTATCGAGCGATTATCAACGAAGAATGGGGAAAAGATCATTTGGAGGGATACAAAGGCAGGATAAGAGTCGGAGCTGGATGCCGGGATGTTTCCACTATCATCTCATATGAAACCATCCAGTTTCATGCCGCTATGTTGGCACGTCAGGTTAGATTGTTGCGGGATGAGTCTGCCGCTCATATCCGGGTATGGTCCGGCGATTTTGAACGAGGGGCTCTCGCAGCTTATGAAATTCCTGTTTATGAGTCCGACTGTTTCAAATGCGGAGATTGGCATGTGATAGTGGACACTGTGCTGAGGGAGAAACTTTGTAAATTAAGAATGTCTTATCTTCCGAACGAAACCGGGGGTGTCATCCTTGGCTATATTGACCAAAAACTTAGGCATATATACGTCGTGGACGTTCTGAACGCCCCTGCCGACAGTGATTCGGATCGAACCGGTTTCACGAGAGGGGTTGAGGGTTTGAAGGCTGCTTTGGATGAGGTTGCTCGACGAACAGCCAACATAGTCGGCTATATAGGAGAGTGGCATTCACACCCGGCATTTACTTCTGCCTATCCAAGTTCCATTGACCGTACCCTCATAAAACAGCTCGCGGACACATTGGAGCTTGATGGGCAGCCTGCGCTGATGATCATCGTCGGTAGGACCGGTGACGTTTCTGTATCAGTTAAAGAGGCTGGGTCTCACGAGCAAGCTTGTGAGCTTAGTTCTTGAAAAAGAAAGGACCTTTATGAAAGACTTCCTCGATAAAATATCATCATACAACCTGTTCAATTATCTTCTGCCAGGAATACTTTTTACGGTTTTTGCAGAGCATATTACGGCGTACAAGATAATGCAGAGCGACATAATCATAGGTTTATTCCTTTACTATTTCTGCGGCTTGGTAATCAGCCGAATCGGATCGTTGATACTCGAACCCACCATGAAGAAGGTCTCATTCGTAACGTTTGCTTCATACAAGGAGTTCGCCCGTGTTTCTGCCAAAGACCCCAGCGTAGAAACGCTCTCCGAGAGCAATAACATGTACAGGACACTATGCGCCTTGTTCTTAGTACTCCTTGCAATCAAACCCTTCGAAATCATCACGAATTGGCTCAGCATAAACGCAGACGTGAAAGCATACATACTTTTTGCGTTGCTTTTTGTGCTATTCGCCCTTTCCTATCGCAAACAGACAAAATACATCACTCAACGGATAGAGGCAGAAAAAGACGAGCATAGTTAAATCGCTCTCCGTCGGTAACGGAGGCATGTTTTACAAAGGGGGCGGCTTCCGGGACGTTCGGGGAGATTATCCGGAACGGGGGTGAATTCAAGTTAAAGTGCACCACTTGATCTATGCCGGAACACTTCATGGGGGACGCAACGCCCATGAAATTATGCGTTTCTACTCTTTTCAGGGTTAAGCCACCCGAGTTTTAGATCGTCCGCCTGAGTGTTTTGTCAGTTGCCGGGTTGACTTTGTCAAATCAAGAAGCGATCTTAATGCTTCATTGACCGCAGATGAATCCCGGAAAGCCCGTGCAAGATCCGGTTCTAATACGACAACATTAGATCCTTCCTCTAAAAGGCGTCTGTAATACTTTCCACGGACTGCTTTTGAATAGTCAAAATTGTATTCGGGTTTCAATTCATCACGATTGCTTTCCCGTTTAGTTTTCATGTCTTTTCCTTTCCTGCGCGGTTGCAGATCTCGCGCTGATTATCCGCAAGACTTTTCCTTTTTCAGTATGAGAAACAACAAGCAAACGCCCTGTTGAAGATAAGCCTATGGTAATAAACCTCCGCTCGCCTATCGAATGATTCGGGTCATCAAAAGTAGCCGATAAAGGGTCGTAAAAAACGGTCACCGCTTCCTCAAAGGTAACTTTGTGCTTTGTATGATTCCGTTTTGCTTTTTTCGGATCCCATTCGAACTCCATCACACAACCCCAGTTCAGTTTCAACTTTCGTGCCTGATATTTTCAAATACAACTATTCCATACCGGATAGATTCAAAGATTTATTCAATAAACATATAAAATATTCGAGAGATAATATCAATCCAAATTTATATGACTAAAGGTATTGGAGTCGTTGAGCTACATCAAAGTATAAATACAGGAGAATTGAGTGAAAGTCGGGACACCTTCCGCTGTACTCAACCTCCGGACAACCTCTTGCGATGACCCGCCTTAACCATCCTGATTACCGGTTTTTACCCAGAGTCGCAGATCCGCCCAAGGCAGATCAGACCTTATGGAATTGAGTCTGTTTGACATACATGCTGTAAAAGTATAATGCTTTAAGCTGAAAAGATATTGGATTCCTGTCCCTTGCGATGACAGGCTGCTGATTAGTTCAATTCCATCTGCCCCGGTGACACAAACCACTATCATGATCATATTTGCAAATAACTGCAGACCATACGCAATACGCTTTATGTAACATTAAATATATTTCACGCTGTCATTTAATAGAATTTATTTGATTTTATTTATATATTCGGTTAAATAAGAGGCAAATTATTGGTCTTCACCGGAACCGGACATTGAATATTTAACATGTTGGTTTGTTATGTGAATCGCAAATATAATCATAATAAGAAAGTCATTAAATGAGAATTTATCTTGATTGTTGTAGTCTGCAACGTCCCTTTTTATGATAAATCCCAGCCGAGAATAGCGGTTGAGGCTGAAGCTGTACTCGTTATTCTCGCATTCTGTGAGTCGGATCGTTTGCGGCTCGTCTCATCAGATGCACTGCTATTTGAGGTTGGATGCATTCCTGACCAAAATCGTAAAGATGACGCTTATGCAATTCTCAAAATAGCAAAGGAAACTGTTGGGTTGACACCAGAAATTGAAGTTCTGGCCAGAAGGCTTGGAACATCAGGATTGAAACCACTGGATGCTTTGCATTTGGCGTTTGCATCCGCTACAAAAGTTGAATATTTTTGTACATGTGATGATTACTTATTGAAAAAAGCCAGAAATTGCAGTGAATTATATACCAAGGTGGTATCCCCCACCGAATTGGTGATGGAGTTAGACATATGAATATAGAAACAAGACCGATATCTGAAATAAGCCGCCGGGCTACTCACATTCTATTCAGGGAGATGGGTATAGTTGAGACAATTCGGTTTCTTAATCAGTTCTCGATAGGCCGGGGTGACTATACAAAAGAGCGTGAGAAGTGGATAGGTGATATATCTCTGGATGATGCCATCTCTCAAATTAAGGCTGGAAAAAATCAGATCCAACCATTGGATTAAGGCTTAAGTATGCCTCCAATGTCAATCGCACCGGCTGATTATTGAGATGTGTTTCCACGCTCCTTCTGAGGCGTTTTCCTGTCACGAAAGACCGGCTCTCTTCCTGATCAGCAGATAAAAATTTCCGCAGGCACCCTGCTTATCAGGCGCGCTCCTGTTTCGGTTACCACAAACACGCTTTCAATGCCTGCCGCAAATTCGTTCCGGAATACCATTTTGGGCTCCAGCGCAATGACCATTCCCGTTTGCAAATGCTCTTTCCTGTCCCTTGCGATGACAGGCTGTTCTATAAGCTCAAGTCCTATCCCGTGTCCGATAAAAGAAACCTTATCTCCCGGCGGCCCAAGAAAATATTCGGCATAGCCCAGCGATTCAGCCAGAGATTCGGCGTATATGAAAAGCTCGCCTGTGGTTATTCCCGGTTTAACTTTTTCCAGAACGGAGTCGTGAATCTGTATTGCAGCCCGGGAGGCCTTTAGAGCCTTATCAGGCATGGAACCGATTGCAAACATTCTGGTTTCATCCATATGGTATCCGTTTAAAACAGATCCCAGATCAACCATAACGGGTTCATTCGGCGCCAGCAGCTTGTTTCCGGCTCCGCAGGGAAATGCGACGGAAGTCCCTTCGCCGCTTGCGGGAGAATCAAGGAGCCCGACCAGACCGCCGCTTACACCGCTTAAGACGTGCCAGGGATACCCTTCGGTAAGATAATCTCGAACCCTGAGTCCGGCGCCGTGACCCAGCCTGCGGGCAAAAGTTTCATACATGCCGGCAAATTCCATCTCGGTCAGGCCCGGGCGAATGATTGTTTTCATATATTCGAAAGTTTGGCGGGACATTTCGGCAGTCCGCTCCATTTGTTCTATTTCCCAGCTTGACTTTACCATTCTTACGGCAAGGATCGAGGGAGAGCCGTCAACAAATTCCTTGGAGGGAAAGAGAGTCCTGTAAAAATTGAAGGTTTTTACCGGTAATACATCAAACTCGAACGCCAATACATCGGGAAAACGTCCGTAAAAATCTATAATATGGCCCGGAACATCCCTGATGGAATCTATCCCGATAATATTTTTTAAAGGGGATTCTTCCTGCGCCCTGGGCAGGTAACGCTTGATGAATAACAGCGGTTCCCCTTCTGATGGCAAAAAAAGAAAACCATTCTGAGCAGTGCCGGAGAAATAGAGCAGGTCAACACGCTGGGCGATTATAAGACCATCGATCCGGCTTTGTTTCAATGCCTTCTGTGCGTTTAATATGCGGCGCGTAATCTCCTCTGAAGGAATTATGAACGGTTTTTCTCCTGTTAATTCTGTCATTTCTGTTGATGGAATCATAATATTATTGATAATACAACAACCAGATATTTATTCAAGATGAACCGGATTTCTTTTTTCTTGACATTTTTACCGGCTGAATTGTACTAATTACAATGTAGTTAGATTATAGCTTGCTGGTTCCACAAAACCGATTGTCGGATTGCATACAGCATAAAAAGCACACTGTAACAAAGGAAACAATACATGTCTCTCAAACTTACTGATATCGTAGTAATAAGCGCAGTCAGAACCCCGATGGGGCGCTTCGGCGGAACTCTCAAAGATGTCCCTTCATTTGATCTCGGCGCCACCGCAATAAAAGAGGCTCTACGAAGAGCCGGCATCAGCGGCGGCGATGTTTCAGAAGTTATATACGGCTCATGCCGTCAGGCCGGAAACGGCCCGAACCCGTCCCGCACCGCAAGCATCCGCGCCGGAATACCGATAGAAATCTCAACGAATACAATCAATATGGCCTGCCCTTCAGGCATGAAAACAGTTCACCTTGCAACAGAGGCTCTTCGCCTTGCGGAAAGCGAAATTGTCGTTGCTGGCGGAATGGATTCTATGAGCACAATCCCCTACCTTTTAAAAGGCGTCAGGTGGAAAGGCTTCCAGATGGGACCGAAGACCATCGAAGACGGCTGGAGTGATTCCGTAGATCCTCTTACCGGACAGGGAATGGGCGATACAGCAGAAAATCTGGTTGAAAAATATTCATTGAAGCGTGAAGATTTAGACCAGTTTGCGGTTGAAAGTCATCTGAAAGCGTCTAAAGCGCAAAAGGGAGGATTCTTTGATGAAGAAATCGTTCCTGTAATAGTGCCTCCCGCAAGTAAAAAAGAGACCGAGCTGGTATTTTCAAAAGATGAAACCATAAGACATGACGCCGACTTGAGCAAGATGGCCGGCCTGCCTCCGGCATTCAGAAAAGGCGGCTCTGTCACGGCAGGAAACTCATGCGGGTTAAGCGACGGCGCCTGCGCGGTAGTTGTGACGACGCGGGAAAAAGCCCTTGCGATAGGAGCAAAACCCCTCTTCTCTTTTGTAAGCTTCGCACAGGCCGCAGTGGAACCTTCGACAATGGGAGAAGGACCGGGCATAGTAATACCCAGGGCT
>JAHJRK010000494.1 GCA_018830925.1 Pseudomonadota bacterium | reverse complement strand
CTTCGTCAGGCTCAAATTTTAATCCTCGAAATACTCAATGTATTCCTGCGGTTAAAATTATCGCCTTCCTTGTACTTGGTCAAAATTGGATGTTCTTCAAAGGTCTCACTTTATAAGTTTCATCGCCTTTTGCACGATATTGTCGGCGGTAAAACCATAATTTTTCATCAATGTTCCGCCCGGAGCCGATGCCCCGAATCCGGTCATTCCGATTATTTCCCCTTTTTCACCCGTGTAACGCTCCCAGCCCATCGTGATTCCGGCCTCAACTGCTATGCGGTTTGATATCTCGGACGGGAGGACCTTCTCTTTGTATTCCGCGGAAGTATTTTCGAAAAGCTCCCGGCTCGGCATGCTTACAACCCTTACGGAAACACCTTTTGCTGTAAGGGATTTTGCCGCTTCAAGGGCGATATGAACTTCCGAACCTGTTGCTATGATTATAAGGGAAGGCCTTGAACCGGAATCGGAAATGACGTACGCGCCGTTTTCAAGAAGGTTTGCCGTATTCGATTCAGTTCTCTCAATTACCGGAAGATTCTGGCGGCTCAAAATGAGCGCAATCGGTCCTTCCATGCATTTTAACGCAAAACGCCAGGCCTCTTTTGTCTCGTTCGCATCGGCCGGCCTGATGACAGTTAAACCCGGAATGGCTCTTAAACTGCAGAGATGCTCCACCGGCTGATGAGTGGGTCCATCTTCACCTACCGCTATGCTGTCATGGGTGAATACATATATGACCGGAAGCTTCATGAGCGCGGCAAGGCGTATCGAGGGGCGCATGTAATCAGCAAAAACGAGGAAGGTTCCACCGAAGGGCCGGATTCCCCTGTGAAGGGCCATCCCTGACAGGAGCGCGCCCATTGCGTGCTCTCTTACTCCGAAGCGTATGTTGCGACCCTGGTAACTATCTTTCTGAAAATCGCATGAATTTTTTATAATTGTATTGTTCGAGGGGGCGAGATCCGCAGATCCGCCCATGAGACTTGTTACTTTTAGGGCTATGGCGTTAAGGATTTTTCCGGATGCCGACCTTGTTGCAACTGCTCCGTCTTTTGAGGAAAAGTCCGGGAGTCCGCTGTCCCAGCCTTCCGGGAGCTTTCTGTTTATTGCATCCGTGAGTTTTACGGCAAGATCCGGGAATTCCTTTTTATATGACTTGAATTTCCTGAGCCATTTTGATTCGGATTTCTTTCCTGTTTCAAGGCATTTACGACAGAACAAAACCGCCTCATCCGGAACGCAGAACGCCGAATCGGCAGGACATCCGAGTTTCTTCTTTGTAAGGCGGATCTCTTCTTCGCCGAGAGGAGCGCCGTGCGCCTCCGCCGAATCCTGCTTGTTGGGGCTCCCGTATGCTATGTGGGTTCGCAGCATGATGAGGGAAGGTTTTTTCTTTTCGGCCTTTGCTTTTTTAAGCGCTTTTTGAATAGCATCTACATTATTCCCGTCTTCGACTTTCAGAACATGCCAGTTATAGGATTTGAATCTTGCGGCAACATCTTCGGTAAATGTGATGCCGGTGCTTCCTTCAATCGATATTTTGTTGTCGTCATAGATGCAGATGAGCTTTGAAAGGCCAAGGTGTCCTGCAAGGGATGCGGCTTCGGACGTAATTCCTTCCATCAGGTCTCCGTCGCCGCAGACAACAAAAGTATGATGGTCGATTATTTCGTGATCTTTCGTGTTGTAACATGCGGCAAGATGCCTTTCGGCCATTGCCATTCCAACGCCGTTTGCAAATCCCTGACCGAGAGGCCCTGTTGTTGTTTCAACTCCGGGGGTGTGCCTGTATTCGGGATGCCCGGGAGTTTTGCTGCCCCACTGTCTGAAATTCTTTATATCATCGAGCGACAGGTCATATCCTGTCAGGTAAAGCATGCTGTATAAAAGCATGGAGGCATGACCGCCTGACAATATGAATCTGTCCCTGTTGAACCAGCCGGGATTTGCGGGATTGTGTTTCAGGATACGGGTCCAGAGGGTATAGGCTGCCGGGGCAAGACCCATAGGGGCGCCAGGATGCCCTGAATTTGCCTTCTGGACTGCGTCCATCGAAAGCGAGCGAATCGTGTTTATGCAAAGAAGGTCTATATCATTCCCGCTTTCAGTAATTTCTTTGTTCATATGTTGCTCCTTGGAATAATTAGAGGTTGGACTGTAGGCTGTCAGGCTGTAGGCTGTTAGCGAAAAACCTACAGCCTAAATGCCTACAGCCTATAAAGCTACAGCCTGTCTACCTGAGCAGTTACACTTCTTTTAAATCAGATGCAATAAATTTGACAAGTTCAAAAAAATCACAAAGCCCTCAGCCATTCGGGTTTTAATGATACCTTGCCGGCAAGCGCCATGTCGATGAGCTTTATAGTTGCCTCCTTGTCTTTTGGCAACCTTGCCTTTATCGGAAGGTAATTCGAGGCATGGTTGGCATGGAACTGGCCTTTTGTCAGATTGGTGGCATTTATCATGGCGCGCAGCTCTTTTAACATTTCATCCGGTTCTATAAGGGTAAATTTTCCCGATTTGTAATCATCATACAGAGGAGTTCCGGGTATCAGCATAAGGCTTAATGCCCCGATGTATTCCGGATCAATTGCAGAAAGCACCCTTCCTGTTTCTTCTGCGTGAATGATTGAACGCTCTCTGCCCGCTATACCAAGAAGAACCGTTATCGAAAGTTTTATTCCGGCTTCCCTCGCTTTTCTTCCCATTGCTATCATGAATCCGGAAGAAGCCCCTTTATTTATATTTTTGAGAGTCACATCATCGCCTGTTTCAAGGCCCATGTAGGCAATGCCTATCCCGAGCGCCTTTAATTCTTTCAGCTCATCAGGCGTCTTTAAATCAAGGCTCTTGGCATTGGCATAGAGACCAACCCGCGTAACCCAGGGGAGCTGTTTTTTAATTTCAGTCAGGATATTAATAAGCCTTTTCTGGGGAATTATGAGCGCGTCGCCGTCGCAGAGAAAGACCCGGCGCTGGCGCCTGCAATAAGTTGCGGCAAACGCGATATCCTCCATTATGATTGAATCGGGTTTAATCCGGAAGCGCTCACCTGTGTATGTGCCGCAGAAGGTGCACTTGTTCCGTGAGCATCCCACGGTTATCTGGAGGAGAATACTGTCGGCTTCGCTGGGGGGGCGTATTATGTTGCCTTCATAGTGCATAATTTTTTATACCTTAAAATCAGAACAGGGTCAAAGCCTGCTTAAAAATAAAATATAAAAGGGGTATGAATATGGCGGGAAGCATGTTCCCGACTTTTAACCTTTTTATTTCAAGCATGTTGATGCCTATAGCCGCAATCAAAAGCCCGCCTGTTGAAGACATCTGGCTTATCACTTCCGGAACGAGGAACTGCTTCGCATATGAGGCGGTAAGGGTTATAGCGCCCTGGTATAACAAAACGGAGGCGGCGGAAAAAAAGACTCCTATCCCGAGCGTTGATGTCAGTATTATTGAACTGATTCCGTCCAGCATTGACTTTGCAAAAAGGGTCTGGTGGTTTCCCGTGAGCCCGCTTTCAAGCGACCCGACGATAGCCATTGATCCGACACAGAAAAGAAGGCTTGACGTTACGAATCCCTTTGATATTCCGTCTCCTGCTCTTGAAAACAGTTTCTGCAGGAAATTTCCTAGAGCTTCAATTTTATCCTCTATCTTTAAAAATTCACCGATAACACTTCCTGTCGCAAGGCTGATTATTACAAGCAGAATATCGTCCGACTTTAAAGCACCCTTCACGCCGATCAGAATTACCGCAAGGGCTATCGAGTGCATGACCGTTTCGTTATATTTCTGAGGGATTCCTCCCTTTAACAGTATGCCTGCAAAACATCCTGCAAGAATTGCGATTGTGTTTACAATTGTGCCGAGCAAAATAAAACTCCCTTTATAGTAAATGACTTTGCCTTGCGTTTTTATTTTTTCATAATTACAAGGCCTCGTTTAATAGATTAATCATGAGGATTCAGCAACAAAAAAACTGATTCCGGGTTTCACGGTAATAGCTGAAAGAATAAATACCGGGTGACTCCATGTGCCCGGAATTATATATGCAGAGAAATAATTTCTTCGAGCTTTTTAAGATATCCCGAATAAAAATGATCGGCGCCCTCGATTACTTGAAGCGCAGCTTCCGGATTCCATTGCAAAAGATTTTTTTTAACAGATTCCTCAGGCGCGATTTCGTCGAGGCTTCCCGTTATAACGAGTTTTAAGCAGAGAACAGGCGAAGGCCGGCCGAATTCCATAAAGGCGACCGGCGGGGATACCATTATCATTTTCTGAACAGAAGGGAGTTTTTTTACAGCCCCGATGTTAACAAAGGTCCCGAAAGAATAGCCTGCCAGGTCCGTCCTGCTTATTCCCAGTTCATTCATGTATGATAAGGCTGATAGCACATCTTTCTGTTCGCCGATTCCGTTTTCAT
>JAHJRK010000493.1 GCA_018830925.1 Pseudomonadota bacterium | reverse complement strand
TTTTAGGCTTCATCCTTAAATTATATGCAGATTATAACGGATAAAGAAAAATTGTATATTTAAAAATCAGTATCTGCCCGAAAGTTCAGCTGTTTTGAGACAAACACATAAAATAGAATATAAGAGAGGTTTCTAAAAAGCAAGAGTCAGTTTTTTAAAAATACTTTCTTTCAAAAAGAATAAAATTGGTTTATTATAAAAAACATTTCCGGAGCACGAGCCTGCCGGGGGAAGGAAATAAGGATCATCTCTAAAAAGAGTTGGTGATTGTATTAAGATTGAAGCTCCCCGCCGCAGAGCGGGCGGGGAATCTTCACCGCAAGGAATATCATCTGTTTTTAATTTGCTCGCTAACTCCGCCGCAAGTCCTCCGAGGCGGACCTTCGGCGGGAATGCGCTTGCGTTTCGGTTCAAGGGGGTAAGGGTTCAAGGATTCCAGTGACCGGAAAAGCCGACATACCCCTCACGGCCTTTAGCGGAGTGTTATGCAAAAGTCTCATATGGAAATTTTATAAATATGAAGGTACTGCTTACAAATGACGACGGTATTTATGCCGTTGGGCTTTGGGCCCTGTGTAGAGCATTCATCAAAAATCATTCCGTGACGGTTGTCGCCCCTGATCGTGAGAGAAGCGCCGTAAGTCACGCAATTACGCTGCATCAACCCCTTCGGGCAAAGAGAGTCAATCTGGACGGAGGGTTTCCCGGATATGCGGTTAACGGCACTCCTGCAGATTGCATAAAGCTCGGTGTACTTGAAATTCTCGGCTGCAAACCTGATGTTGTTATTTCCGGGATAAATCCGGGTGCTAATGTCGGTGTCAATGTCAATTATTCGGGGACTGTCGCAGCGGCAAAGGAGGCCTCTCTTTACGGCGTCAGCGCTATTGCTGTATCAGTACAGGGATATGCGCCGAAATACCTGGATGAAGCGGCTTTTTTTATTGAAAAACTGACTGAAAAAGTTGTTGAAAAAGGGCTTCCGTTTGGGACTTTTCTGAATGTCAATCTTCCCGACATATCGGTTGGAGAAGCTGCCGGAGTGAGGATCAGCAGGCAGGGCATAGATATTTTCCCGGAGTTTTTTGAAAAAAGAGTCGATCCGAGAAACCGCGTATATTACTGGCAGGGATATGATACAAACCCCTCGGGATATAATCCGGATACAGACGGAGCAGCGCTTTGCGATAAATATATATCGATAACTCCGATTAAGTGCGATATGACGGACTACAGCATGATGGAGGCGCTCAAAGAGTGGGATATAAACAAAATCTGACGGCTTCGTAAAAAGTCATTCTGCTGTGTTGCGCTTCATCTTTCGTCATTGCAGCGTACCAATAAGTACGCTTCATTCCTCAAGATTCGCGCGCCTTGCATAATGTCCGCCTCAGGCGGATTACTTTGCCGTCTGAATCATGACTATTTACGAGAGCATCAGGGCTGAGTTTAATTTAAGGTTGGGGGGGTGCATGAAAAAGCAATATGCCGGATCTGTTAAGGCAGGAGACAAGGCGGATGATGTTTTTGTCCTTTATGAAAAAATTCTTTCTCAAAAAAAAGACGGTAGCGATTACCTGAACATCACCCTTTCAGACAGGACAGGAAAAATAAAAGCGGTTGTATGGGATAATGTGGGTAAAGTAGCAGCGGGCTCAAATGCCGGTGATTTTGTTCATGTCAGGGGAACTGTTTCGGAATACAAGGGAACCCTGCAGATTGTAATAAAGAGCATGGAGACCACCTTGCCGGATTCGATGGACCCTTCCGATTTTCTTCCGGCGACCGGACGGGATATCGATTCCATGTTTAAGCAACTGGCCGGTATTTCCGATTCAATCAAAGAGAAGAATTTAAGAGCGCTTTTTACGACTTTCTGGAATGACGCTGAGTTTGTTGAAAAATTCAAAAAAGCTCCTGCCGCGAAAAAAATGCATCATGCTTATATCGGCGGCCTGCTGGAGCATACCCTTTCAATGGCTCTTCTCGCGGAGAGAATAGCAGGCCATTACAGCGGTCTTGACAGGGATCTTCTTATTGCCGGAACGATTCTTCATGATATTGGAAAAATAAGAGAATTTGAATACGATATTAAAATTGATTATTCGGATGAAGGGAGGCTATTAAGCCATATAGTGATAGGTCTTGGCATGATCGATGAGAAGATTAAGGAAATTAAAGAATTTCCGGGTGCCCTTGCGCTCATGTTAAGGCACATGATAGTTAGCCATCACGGTACGAGGGACTTCGGTTCTCCTGAGCCGCCAAAGACGATTGAAGCGGTTCTTCTTAATTATATTGACGAAATCGATTCCAAGATAAGCGGCATACGTGAATTCATTTCTTCCGGAGATGGTGCAGGAAACTGGACTTCTTATCACAAGATACTTGAGCGCCATTTTTACACAGGGGAAAACGGTATGCCGCTCAAGGAAGAAAAGAGGCTTGAATAAATTGACGGCTTTGTAAAAAGTCATTCTGCTGTGTTGCGCTTCATCCCCGCCCTGTTGAATTCTCGCTGCGCGAGACGGCAGAGCCGATTCAACAGGGTGAATCATTGCGGCGTACTTATATGTACGCCTCATTCCTCAAGATTCGCACGCCTTGCATAATGAGCTTTTTACTTTGCCGTCTGGTTTTTGACTTTTAAGTGTATATTAATGAAGGTAGCCGTCACAGACAGGATATTGATATGTTTATAACATTTGAAGGAATCGAAGGCTCAGGAAAAACAACTCAGATTCGCCATGCCCTAAAATTTCTGCAGCAAAACGGAAAGGATTGTGTCGTGACCCGTGAACCGGGAGGCACAGTTACAGGTCAGAAGATCCGGGCGATCCTCCTTGATCCTGAAGGCAAGGGGATGGATCCTTCGACCGAGCTTCTTTTATATGTGGCGGACCGGGCCGAACATGTCAACAAGGTTGTGAAGCCTTCATTAGCAGCAGGCAAGACCGTTTTATGCGACCGCTATTATGATGCGACTGTTGCATATCAGGGATATGCCCGCGGTTTGGATATGGATTTATTGAGCAAACTGCATAAACTGATTCTGAATGATTTAAAGCCTGACATCACCTTTCTTCTCGACCTTCCTCCCGAAGCCGGTCTTTCGAGGGCGTGGAAACAGATAGAAGCTGGTGAAAGGGAGGGAATTGAAACAAGATTTGAGAAAGAGGCGCTTGCTTTCCATGAAAAGGTAAGAGAAGGTTATCTTGAGCTCGCTCGGCTTGAGCCCGGTCGTTTTTTTGTCATTGATGCTCTGAAGAATGAAGATGATGTCAGGCAGGATATAATAAAGGTATTGTCATGAGCTACTCCATACTGGACACGATAGGAAATACCCCGCTTGTTGAAATAAAAAATTTGAATCCCAATCCGAAAGTAAAGATTCTCGCGAAGCTTGAGTATTTTAATCCCGGGGGTTCGATAAAAGACAGGGCTGCGCTCTTTATGATCGAAGAGGGGGAAAAGTCGGGTGAACTTACACGCGATAAGATCGTCATAGAGGCGACCAGCGGCAATACGGGGATAGGCCTTGCTCTGGTATGCTCGGTAAAGGGATACAGGCTGCTTCTTACCATGTCCGAAGCCGCAAGCATCGAACGCCAGAAAATACTTAAAGCCCGTGGAGCCGATATTCTGCTTACTCCCGGACATCTCGGTACAGACGGCGCCATTGAAGAAGTTTACCGTCTTTGCAGGGAAAAACCCAACACCTATTTTATGACGGATCAGTTCAATAACAAGGCAAACTGGCAGGCACATTATTTCGGAACAGCCGAAGAGATATGGAGACAGACTGAAGGAAAAGTAACAATGGTTGTGGCTACACTTGGAACAACCGGAACCGTGATGGGAATCACAAGAAGGCTAAAGGAATATAATCCTGATATCAGAATAGTAGCAGTAGAGCCGTATCTCGGGCATAAAATCCAGGGTCTCAAGAACATGAAAGAGGCATACAGGCCTGAGATTTATGAAAAGAAGCTCATTGATAAAATAGTGAATATCGACGATGAAGAAGCCTTTGAAACTGCAAGGCGCCTTGCAAGGGAAGAGGGGCTGTT
>JAHJRK010000073.1 GCA_018830925.1 Pseudomonadota bacterium | reverse complement strand
ATGGAATAAAAATCACAATAATGGCATTTTCTTACGCAGAATGGGATATGGATATAAATCCCGGCGGGACTGGTTCCTGGTTTCTTGTTCCTGATATCTGGTAATTGATTACTGATCACTGATGACCGATCCCCGACCCCTGATTACTGATAACTGATCACCGGTCACTGTTTTTCCTCTTCAGCCTCTCGCCTCATGCCTCTCGCCTGACACAGTTCATCCCTTAAACGGTTTCCCCAGTTTTATCCCCAGTTCAAGGGCTTTCCTGTTTATATCGATCAGGCCGGGCGGTATTCTTGTTTCAATGACCTTCATGATGGATTCAGGTCTTACGATTTCTATCATGCCGATCACCGCTCCAAGCATGCATATATTCAGAACAACAGGCTTTCCTATTTCGTCCATTACCGTCTGATACAGAGGAAGCTCTCTCTGGCGCGCAGCCACTTTTTTATGTGTTTTGACATAACGGGTATCGGTGATGAGAAACCCTCCCGGGCGGATAATCGGTGAAAACTTATTGTATGCCTCCTGGGTCAGGCAGACGAGAAGATTGGGATGGGTTACTTTGGGAAAATTGATTTCGGTATCGGATATGAGAACGTCGGACCTTGTCGAGCCGCCTCTTGCCTCGGCTCCGTACGACTGGGATTGTACAGCTACAAGATTTTCATGAAGCACTGCGGCTTCAGCGATTATTATTGCGGCGGTGATCACGCCCTGTCCGCCCGAACCTGAAAATACCATCCTGATTCTTTCCATGTTCAATTCCCTTTCATCGCTCTTTCGATGATTTTGTTGTACTCGCTGCAATATTCAGGTTTATCCTCGTTGACGAAAACTCCGCGCTCGATGAGGTCGGGATTCTCTTTCTTTGCTTTAGAACCAATCGGAGTGGTGATATCCTTCATGCGTTCCATCATATCAACGGCGCTGCCCTCCTTGTTTTTTCTTCCGAAGTAAGTCGGGCACTGGGAGAGAATCTCTACAACCGAAAAACCTTTGTGGGTTATGGCCTGCTTTATTACGTCCGTCAACTGCTGGACATGGTACGCGGTAGAACGGGCCACGAATGTGGCGCCTGCTGCCGCGGCAAGCTTAACCACATCAAAGGAATGGTCGATATTCGTATAGGGAGCTGTTGTTGCAAGGGTTCCGTAACCGGAAAGGGGCGAATATTGCCCTCCCGTCATGCCGTAAATCCGGTTGTTCATGACGATTGCAGTCATATCTATATTCCGGCGCGCTGCGTGAATGAAGTGGTTTCCGCCTATGGCGAGCGCGTCACCGTCTCCCATGGGAACAAGAAGATTCAATTCGGGCCTGCTCATTTTTATGCCTGTTGCAAATGGAAGCGCCCGGCCGTGAATCGTATGGAGGGTATGAAAGTCAAGATAGCCTGAAATCCTCGAAGAGCAGCCGATGCCTGAAACCATTACTATGTCGTTTTTATTTATCCCGAGTTCTTCCACGGCTCTTATCAGGCCGTTTAACACTATGCCATGGCCGCATCCCGGACACCACATGTGGGGAAAGAATCTTTCTCTGATATAATCTTTTATCGCCATATCTATACTCCCTTACCCTGGATGAGCCGCATTATGTTTCTTATATCGGTCGGATTTATCAGGACGCCGTCTATGCGGTTTGCAAGAAATACTTTTTCAGGATTGTCGACAGCCGCTTTAACCTGCTGCAGAACCTGACCCATGTTCATTTCAACCACAATCACGCATTTCGCGTCTTCGCATTTTTCACGGACAATGTCGGCGGGGAACGGCCACAGGGTCTGAAGCTCAAGAAGCCCCAGGCTCTCTCCCCTTGCTCTCCTGTTTTTTACCACGTGAAGGGCCGAACGGGCGGAAGATCCGTAGGAGATAAGGATAGTCCTGGCGTCTTCAAGGAAATACTCCTTATATCTTGCGATGCTGTTTTCGTTGTTCATTATCTTGTCGGCAAGATGGCGGAGAAGCCCATGAACAATAGCCGGATCACTTGAAGGAAATCCCCACATGTCGTGAAAAAGTCCGGTGACATTATACCTGTGAATACCGCCGAAATCGGACATGGGGAGGCGTCCGTCTTCCCTGGGGAGATAGGGATGGTAATCGACTCCTCTTTTTACGGAGGTCTTGAGCCTTTCAACAAGAGGAAGCTCTCCCTTTTCAGGCATTACAAGTCGTTCCCGCATATGCCCTATGACTTCATCGAAAAGAAGAATAACGGGTGTCCTGTACGTTTCGGCCATGTTGAATGCATCGACTGTTATGGAGAATACATCCTGGTGATTCGAGGCCGTCAGAGTTATAATAGCGTGGTCGCCGTGAGTTCCCCATCTTGCCTGATTTACATCTCCCTGGCTTACATGCGTCGGATTGCCTGTGGAAGGCCCTCCGCGCTGAACATTTACTATCACACAGGGTATTTCAGCCATGACCGCATAGCCAAGAGCCTCCTGCATGAGAGAGAACCCCGGACCGCTTGTTGCCGTCATAACTTTATTTCCTGTCAGAGAGGCGCCTATGATCGCGCACATGGAGGCTATTTCATCTTCCATCTGAACAAATTTCCCGCCTGTCTGAGGAAGCCTTGCCGAAAGGGTTTCGGCTATTTCCGTAGAAGGCGTTATCGGATAGCCGGCAAAAAAATTGAGCCCGGCATATAATGCCGCTTCCACGCATGCTTCGTTTCCCTGGACAAATTTTATAATCTTTTCATTCATATGATGGCCTTATTCGGTTATTATTTCTATTGCAAGATCAGGGCATCTTAATTCGCAAAGTTTGCAGGCTATGCAGTCCTGCGGGCGTGCCGCAAAAGCTTTCTCTTCGGAATCGAGTTCAAGCACTTTTTTCGGGCAGAAATGGACACAGATTCCGCATCCTTTGCACCAGTTCCTGTTTATCAGATGTTCTTTCAGTTTAGGTTTCGCCATACATTGGTTCCTGGTTTATTGTTTATGGTTCGAATTTCGTACACCAAAAGCCGAATATCGAATTTAGGACATCGAATATCGAATATCGGACATCGAATATAGTTTATGGTTGCTGGTCTCCAGTTTATGGTTTAACCAGAAACTACAAACCAGAAACCACAAACCAATCCCTGACTACTTTCCTTATACAAATCTTTGCATCAGTTCATCAACCGTTTTATCGACATTATCGGGAGTTATTCCAAATCTTATACACGCGTTTTCAGCATTTTCAAGCCTGATCGGATTTTTCATATCGGCAAGGCGTGAAAATATTCCAAGCCGCCTCCCGATCTGGTATTTAATCTGCTGCTCCTGCGGCATATCGAGAAATGAACGCAGAACACTCATTATTTTTTCTTTGTCCTGCGGCAGTTTTCCTTCAACATCTTCAAACAGGTTTAAAATATGGTCGCTTTTGATCATGCTTGTTATACCGTTTAAATTTTCTATAAAGAGAAGAATCTCTTTTGCCATCATCAGGTCGGTGCATTTTTCAAAACGGCCGGCTTTGTATTCGTTATAGAGTCCGATATTTTCAGGAATTGCAAGGGTTCGCAGCCTTATAAAATCGGGATTTATTTTGTTCAATGCGTCCGCAGTCTCTATGGCATGTTCCCTTGATAAACCTGCGCCGCCGAGTCCCGGCATGACATATTCGGAAAGTTCAAATCCGGCTTTTTTTGCCTTTTGTCCTGCCTTTATCTGGGTCTCTTTTGACACCCCTTTTTTTACCAGTTCCAGAACTTTGTCCGATCCTGATTCAAGGCCTATATGTATCCTGTTTAACCCGGCCGCCCTTATCGCGGAAAGGTCGCTGTCACTTATTCTTGCGAGTGTATGTGATCTTGCATACGATGTTATTCTTTCCGTCTTGGGGAAGCAATTGTTGAGATAATTAAGAATTTCAATAAGATCCGATGGTTTCAGTATCAGGCTGTTTGCATCCTGAATAAATATCGATTTCATTCCGAATGCCATCCAGTGGTATGCGGCATTGAAGGCCTGTCTTTCTTCCGGGATAATTTTCAGGCTGCCTGTATCTATCTCAACCCGGCCTTTTTGGCTCGATTTATCCGCAAGTTTCAGCAATGCTGTGATATGTTTGTGAACAGTATCAATATCTTTTATAACATGTTCCACAGGCCGGAGGGAAAAATTGGATCTCTTATAGACGGGGCAGAAGGCGCAGCGGTTCCATGGGCAATTTCTTGTCACCCTTATTAAAAGGCTGTATGCTTCGCTTGGAGGCCGGATCGGTCCCTGTTCGAAGCCTTTATATTCGGTATTTGTATTGTTTTTCAGTTTCAATCTTATAGTTCCTTAAAAAAATGATTGTTTTTGAGGAAAGATCAGTAAATACTCAGCCACCGATCTACGCTGATCATCACTGGTATTTTTTCTTTTATTATCAGATACAGATTCCAGAAATCCATCACCAATCTCATTATAAGTTTCATAAAAACTTCTAAGAATAATATGTTATTTCTTTGTATTTAATCTATCTGCGTTCATCTGTGTGAATCCGTGGCTGAATAGTTACAACGATTATAAGTCTTTATGCTTTTATAATCAAGGCTCTTAAAATAAAAACCCTCTTTATTTTTAATTACATCTTTGATATCTTAAAAAAAGGCGTGGAAACTTGGGGGCTGAGGCAGAGAATGAAAAGTGAATGGTTAATTGTGAATAAAAGAGTCAAAGGCACAGAGGCGATAGGCATAAGTCGTCAGGCGTTAGGAGAGAAGCGTTAGTCGATATTCGATGTCCGCCAAAGGCCCGCCAATCAGTTTGGCGGGATATTCGATTTCCAAAGTCCTAAGTTCGAACTCCGCCCTGGCGGACCCACGGCAACGGGAAGCTTAATGATCTGCTGAAAGAATAAATGGGTAAATTAATCAAAATATCATTGGTGCTTTTTACGGTACTTATCATAACGGTATCGTTTATTGTATTTGATGTAATGAATTATGCCGGCGAGCCGGCAGGCAGAGAGGATGTTACAAAGTTTGTGATTATTGAGAAAGGCCAGTCCTTTAATGCAACCCTTGACGCTCTGGAGAAAGCGGGTGTTATAAAAAATCCTTTAAAATTCAAGTTATTTGCCCGCATAAAAGGATATGATAAAAAAATACGTGCAGGAGAATACGCCCTTTCATCCGTGATGTCCCCAGCATTGATATTTGATACGATGTTAAGAGGAAAGGTCCATCTTCACAAGATTACCGTTCCGGAAGGATACAATATGCAGCAGGTTGCTTCCGTAATATCGGAGGCAGGTTTCGGAACAGTCGAAAACTTTATGAAAATTGCCACAGACCCGTCATTTTTGAAAGGGAAGGGGATTCATGCCGGTACTCTTGAAGGTTATCTCTACCCGGATACATATTATTTCTCGAAAGATGAGTCTTGCGAAAATATCATTTCAGCCATGGTTGAAAAATTTCAGTCTGTATTTACTCCCGAATGGGAAAAAAGGGCCAAAGAACTAGGGTTTTCAACCCATGAGATAATTACCATTGCTTCAATAATTGAAAAAGAGACAGCATCGCAGGATGAGCGACAGGAAATTTCATCGGTTTTTCATAACCGGTTGAAAAAGGGGATGCGCCTTGAAACCGATCCCACAGTAATATACGGAATAAAAAATTTTAACGGCAATATAACCCGTAAAAATCTTTCAGAGATAACTCCTTATAATACATATAAAATAAAAGGACTTCCGCCGGGCCCCATCGCCGGCCCTGGCTATGAATCAATAAAAGCAGCTCTATATCCTGCTGAAACCGACTATCTCTTTTTCGTTTCAAAGAATGACGGTTCCCACTTCTTTTCAGCGGATTATAAGGAACATAACAGGGCGGTCAGGAAATACCAGCAGGGGAAATAGCTTCCTTCCGGAAATGGCCCTTTTGTGCGATCTCTGCGTCAATCCGCCGTTGCGGATTGAACGGCTTTTTACGAGAACGTCGAATCTTATATTTGACAAGATGTTACAATATTTGATATAAAGCCAAGGCATAAAAATTTGATATTGTGAAACATACAGGGATTGCGCTTGTAACGTATCGGTATTCCGAGTAATTAGCTAATGCGAATTAGCAACGGGCAGGGCAATCTCTTTGATTTTTTGAAGCCGTCAAACTTTGCATAAAACGGGATAAAAATAATGGTTAAATTTACAAGACCTGATCCTGATGATCAGTACGCATTTCCTATTGCAAAACCGGGTTTTTACTTTATAATTGCGGCGGCTTTTGCAACAGCGGTTTTTGCCATGGTCGGCGCTGCTCCAATTGCGATTATCGGTCTTGCAATCACTTTTTTTATCTGCTGGTTTTTCAGAGACCCGGACAGAGTGGTGCCGATGTATCAAGGAACTGTTGTTTCACCGGCGGATGGAAGGGTGATTATTGTTGCGTCTGTGGAAGAAAGCCCTTTTGTTGTGGGAAACTGCGTAAAGATAAGTATTTTCATGTCAGTGTTTAATGTACATGTAAACCGCATTCCCCACGAAGGAAAGGTGAAAGGGATAAGCTATTTTCCGGGCAAATTTTTTTCCGCAAATCTTGATAAGGCATCGAAAGAAAATGAGCATAATGCGGTTTTAATTGAAACTGATAAAGGGAAATCCGTTTGCATGGTACAGATAGCCGGCCTTATTGCGAGGCGGATAATATGCAGACTGAAGGAAGGAGATTTAGTGAGAAGGGGTGAACGATTCGGCATGATCTGTTTCGGATCACGCCTTGATGTTTATCTCCCTTCCGATGCCAAAATTTCCGTTACGGTCGGAAACAGGGTTAAAGCAGGTTCAAGCATTCTGGGTTATATCTAATGAGAAAACAGAAGAGATTCGAAAAGTATAAGCTTAATAAAGGGATATATATTTTGCCTAATTTGTTCACATCCCTGAACCTCCTCTGCGGGTTTTATGCGATTATAGCCGCGATCGAAGGAAAATATCCTGCCGCTGCCGTTTCTGTTATGATTGCTATTGTGTTTGACATACTGGATGGAAAGATTGCCAGAGCCACAAAGACCACGAGCAGATTCGGCGTGGAATATGACTCCCTTGCGGATCTCGTTTCTTTCGGAGTTGCGCCCGGATTGATGATGTATCTCTGGGCTCTTAAGCCTTACGGGAGACTCGGGTGGCTTGCCGCCTTCTTGTTCATGGCCTGCGGCGCTCTCAGGCTGGCCCGTTTCAATACACAGACCGGCTCTGTAAGCAGCGATTACTTTGTCGGTCTCCCCATACCCGCCGGAGCCGGTATGAATGCAGTCACCCTGCTGTTATTCAGCAGGTTTGATATGGGCGGAGAGGCTAACCCTGTTTTGATACTCGTTATGCTTTATGTCCTCTCTTTTTTGATGGTAAGCCCGATAAAGTATAACAGTTTTAAGAAGCCCGAACTTTTCCGGCGCATAAATTTCCATATGATGGTTACGGCGCTTCTTGTACTGATTTTTATTGCGGCACAACCGTCAATAGCCCTGTTTGTCCTTGGTCTTGCATATGTAATTTCAGGACCTCTGACAACCCTGCGATATTACAGAAGCATGAAACATAAAAAACCTGAAATCCGCGAAAATGACGAGCGCGGTTCAAACACTGTATAATCACTCATAATATTTTGTGAAAAGCGAGGCCCAGTCCGCATGGCTATGGGCTGGGGATTTTTATTATCGACTATTTAAAAGGTTATAGAATATAATGACGAAGGAATATAAGATTGCCGTGATACCTGGCGACGGCACCGGGCCTGAGGTTATCGCCGAAGGGATTAAAGCGCTTGATGCTGTTTCGGGCAAATTCGGTTTCCGGCTTGCATATGAAAATTACAACCTGGGCGGAGAGCATTATAAGAAAACAGGCGAACTTCTTAATGACGCCATTCTTGAATCATTGGCCCGTTCGGATGCCATCTATCTCGGCGCAATCGGACATCCTGATGTCAAACCGGGGATACTTGAAAAAGGAATACTCTTAAAGTTAAGATTTCATTTTGACCAGTATATCAACCTGCGACCTGTGAGGCTTTATGAAGGCGTTGAAACGCCGCTGAAAAATAAGGGACCGGAGCATATAGACTTTACGGTTATTCGTGAAAACACGGAGGGCCTCTATACAGGAGCCGGCGGATTTCTTAAGAAAGGCACGCCTGATGAGGTTGCGATTCAAGAATCGATCAACACCCGTAAAGGTGTGGAAAGATGTATCCGGTATGCCTTTGAATACTGCCGGAAAAGAAACAGGGAGAAAAAACTGACCCTGTGCGGCAAAACAAACGTGCTTACATACGCTTTTGATCTCTGGGAACGCACCTTCAGTGACGTTGCAAAGGAGTATCCCGATATCAAAACCGATTACGCAAATGTCGATGCGATCTGCATGTGGATGGTAAAAAACCCCGAATGGTTTGACGTCATTGTTACCGACAACATGTTCGGCGATATAATTACCGATCTTGCCGCAATGATTCAGGGCGGCATGGGGGTAGCAGCGGGGGGAAATATAAACCCTTCGGGTATTTCGATGTTTGAGCCGATAGGAGGTTCCGCGCCAAAATATACCGGTAAGCAGGTGATAAATCCGATTGCCGCAATTCTTGCTGCGCAGGTTATGCTTGAGACAATAGGAGAAGAAAAGGCCGCTCTTATGATAGAGAATGCGGTGAAAAAAGTTCTCCGCTATGATTTGAAAGATGTTGCTGCCGGTAAAATGGGTTATACTACAAGTGAAGTCGGAGATCTTGTGAAGAAATATATAATTGATGGTGAGTCGTAAGGCGAGAGGCGTGAGGCGAAATTCGATATTCGATGTCCGATATTCGATATTCGGCTTTTGGTGTACGAAAGACGAACCATAAACCAGATTCGAAGGAAGAAGAGAAATGTCAAAAAGAAAATTTAATGTAGTGGTAGCGGGGGCGACGGGGGCTGTAGGGAACCAGATGATAGAATGCCTTGAAGAGAGGAATTTTCCCGTCAAATCCATTAAATTTTTGGCCTCAAGCCGTTCGGCAGGGCGGACGCTTCGGTTCAGAGGCGACTCAGTTCCCGTAGAAGAGATGACCAGGAAATCATTCAAGGGGATGGATATCGCTCTGTTTTCGGCCGGCGGCGGTACGAGTCTTGAGTTTTCGCCGGTTGCAGCAAAGGCAGGATGTGTGGTTATTGACAATTCAAGTGCGTGGCGTATGGACCCCGATGTCCCTCTTGTGGTTCCGGAGGTGAATCCCCATGCCGTGGCCGATTATAAGAAGAAAGGCATTATCGCAAACCCGAACTGTTCAACAATTCAAATGGTTGTCGCTTTGAATCCTATCCACAGGAAGTGCGGAATAAAGAGGATTGTTGTTTCGACATATCAGGCGGTTTCAGGTACAGGGAAGAAGGCCATTCATGAGCTTTATGACCAGACAAGAGCCATGATAAATTTTCTTGATTATAAGAAGAATGTCTATCCTCATAGAATAGCATTCAATTGTCTCCCGCATATAGACGTTTTCCTTGATAACGGCTATACCAAGGAAGAGATGAAGATGGTAAATGAGACAAGAAAGATAATGGAAGATAACAGTATCGGGATAACAGCCACAACAGTGCGGGTTCCGGTCTTTTTCAGCCATTCCGAATCCGTGAATATCGAGACTAAAAATTATATTTCAGCCGATAAGGTCAGGGCATTGCTTAAAAAAGCTCCGGGTGTTAAAGTGGTTGATGATGTGGGTAAGAAGCTTTATCCTCTTCCTATTGATGCTGCCGGGCAGGACCTGACTCTTGTTGGCCGCATACGCCAGGACGAATCAATTCCAAACGGAATTAACATGTGGATTGTTGCGGATAATATCCGTAAGGGAGCGGCCACAAACGCAGTTCAGATTGCGGAGATTCTGGCAGAGAAGTATTTGTGAATAGGCGAGAGGCAAGAGGCGAGAGTCGT
>JAHJRK010000072.1 GCA_018830925.1 Pseudomonadota bacterium | reverse complement strand
CCTAAATAGTTGCGTAACGTGCTTTCCTGGATGATAATGGGGTGGGCCATGTTTTCCTCCTGAATTGAGTGCTGAATACCCAATTTACCAGAGGAAACGTGGCCTTTGACTATGAATTTGTTAAAAGTGCAAAACTACTGGTGGTTGTTATATCTGGGATTTTTACCCGATATGGCAAGTATATTTCCTGGTCGAAAGATGCATTGAGTTGGGGGATAATGCAAAATGATTGCTGCCAATCTAAATAAGGAGGTTTATAAACCCGCAAAGTGAAGCAACCAATCGGATCCGTGCCAAGAAGCCGCTCAACATTCAAAGGAATGTCAAGCCAACCTTCAGTATGAATACCAATTAAATTTATTAACTCGTCAACTTGGTAATGTTTTGATTTTCGAGTCCGGTTTTCATCTTCGGGCAATAATGAAATTCTCAACAAGTGCAAGTCGTCTCGATCATTTAATGGGACACGAATAAACTCGGGCGGAATGTTAAAGACCGGCCGTTCATCAGACAAGATACCTTCCAATTGATTACCACCAATCAGACCAATGCCAGAACCAAGGTCAGAGATTAGGGATATTACGAGGCTTTGACCGGAATCGCCTGATAAGGAAAATCCCTCGATTGTTGATAAATCCACTTCATACCAGGCATAATCTTTCCACCCCCCAAATAGAAAGCTGCCCTCAGTAAGGATACATTCTTGAGGATGAATTCTCAGCCCTTCATTAACAACAATGATGAGTGGTGATCTCGGCAAGTGTTCTGCTTTTATCAGCTTGTGTGAATTCGCAGAGAAAGCTAAATATGGAGCCCTGTCGCTCGGCCCTGGAATTTCCCACTCGTGTATCAGATTATCCTTGCTCTTCAAACGGAAAATATATTTTTCGGATGGTGTAGTTAGCACAATATCATCACACGAACGGGTATCGACCAATCCTCTCGAACGGTTGTAAAGTTTGAGTGGTGCTGCATAAATCGGAGTAGAGGGATCAGCACTATCAACGTCAAGTCGTACCGTCGTTCCATGATCAGGGCGAAGAAATCGCTGGGAAGGCAACTTGGCAATAACTTCACCTGTCGCGGCGTCGAAGGAAATTTGTGGTGCACGAAATCTTTCGCCTGTTGCCAGGTTCGTCTCTTCTTCCAAAGCGGACTTCAGCTCTACCCTCGTTCGATAATCTTCCCACCACTGCTGAAAGTGTTGAATGATACGATTAGGTAGGCGTAGATCGGAGATATCTTCAACTCTTTCACCTGATTTCGCCCGAACATATAGCAATACAGAGTCGGTAAGATAATTTTCAGCAGTGGTTCCTCCATACAACAAAAAGCGGCGAATTGGCTCATCGATGCTAAAATACTGGACTGGGTGGCTATCAAATCCTCGCTCTATCTGCTTCAGTTCGCTCTCAGCGACTTGAATTTGATTCTCTACCCCTGAGACTGCTTCCTCTAAGCATCTCCTGATTGTGTCCCATCCTTGACTACTAAGTTCACTCTCTATACGCATTAGATCTGGATACCATGAGCTCAGGTTTTGTCGGGTTTCTGTAACTGCTGCTTGAGATTGGTGGAATTCTTGCACCAGGCTAAGCCCCTGTTGAGTTGAGCCACCCCCTAGTTCCGCGAGTTGTTGGTCCAGCTTTTTAAGATCTGCTCGCAAGCTTTGATCCTCCAATCGAGCTGCTTTTAAAACTGGACGAATCTCTTTTTCAAGAATCCGTTCAGCTTCCAAAGCAGCCGCTTGGCTTTGTTGCGCCTCCTTCAATACTTCACAAAGTCTATTTACCCAAGCGTTTAAATTTCCATCAACGGCAACGTCCAAAGAGGAAGCCAGATCCCGTACTTGCCCTGCAATTTGCTCCTCTTCCTCCTTAAGCTTGACGCGCTTCTCACGAGCTCCCACGAATCTTATGTACGTTTGTTGTAAGTAGCTAAGTTCCTCAAGCAGATCAGGAGTTGGATTTTCCAACAGACGTTCTTCAAACGGCAGACCCGCGAATAGCCCTTTTATCCTATCTTGCTGGAGCTGCAATTTTGCTTCAGTTTCACTATAAGTAGCTTGCAACTGCTGAAATTCACTTGGCTGCGGAACAGGGTTCTTCCTACCGATCCAAACCCAAGTTTTTCTAATAAGCATTAGGAGAGACAAAATGAGAGTGGAAGGTCTTTTTACTCTCTTTTGCATAGCTTGCAGGTTCTCTATTTCTTCCTGAGTGATCTTTTGCTGTTTCTGAAGGTTTTGATATTGCTTAATCTGGCCTGAAAGCTGCTCTAAAGGCAACTGTAGAATTTCAACGCCGCATCTATCATTCCAGGTCTCTCTGGAAAGTTTTGCCCATTCAGTAATAACAGCAGTGAGTAGCCGCTTTTTGTTTTCAAGTGCTTCAGGCAACTCTTCGTTAAGCCTCGCGTGATTACGAATGACGTCATCAATTTGAGGTTTAACTTTGAGGATGGGTTCATATCGCTGTCTAAAGGCGGCTATCTCTCCCCATAACCTCTTGCCATCCGACACTAACCTTTGAATACTCTCGGGAGCCTCATTGATACGACTTAATAGATTCGAGCGGTTAAGTTCAGCGTTCTCTAGCCCGTGCAACGATATTTTTCTTCTTTTGCATCCTTCCTCTTCCGCCAATAAAGATGCTACTTCTTCATGTTTTTCTAGTTGGTTCTT
>JAHJRK010000492.1 GCA_018830925.1 Pseudomonadota bacterium | reverse complement strand
GACTGCATCTGCCGCATGAAGAATATCCATACCCCGATAAGAATTACCATCGGAAGCCAGGAAACAAGCAGAGACATATACCAGGGAGATTCGGAAGGCGGCCTGGCTTTTATTGATACTCCTTTACCTCTCATTATTTTAATAAGGTCGCTGTCAGGCGGAGCATAAACCTTGAAATGGGCCTTGCCGGCATCCGTTACAAACAGATCCTGCCCCTGGATAACAACCTCGCTGATCCTTTCACTTTCAACCATGGAAATAAATTCCGAATAACTGATGCTGGTTTCCGCAACCTGCCGCTGATTGAAAAGATTATACAACATGACCATCATCAGGGAGATGACGATCCATAAAGCCAGGTTTTTATAAAAAGGATTCAATCTATTTTACCTCCAAAAAATTATTTGTTATATTGCATAATAATCATAATTACATATTAGGCAAGAAAAAGTTCTGCCATGAGTATTTTTCTCGTATTTAAGGCCACCTTGACCGAATCGTCAATAATATAACCCGCCAACCAGATTATTTTACAATTGCTCAGCACAACAGGTAATTTTAAGCGGCTTTCTCCCGGAACCTTTTTATTTATCAAATATTTGGAAACTTTTTTTGTTCCGGTCATTCCGAGGGGGGTAAAACGGTCCCCCGGCAAACGGTTTCTCAATACAAGAGGAAAACTTATTTTATCCATATCAAAAAAAGCGACTCCTGGTCCTGATTTGCATATATCTTCAAGAGTTACATTCTTTATTTCAGAAAATACCACTTTAAAGCCTTCTTTTTCGGCATTAACCCTGCCCGGCTCATTAATGACATACTCGTAATGATCCTGATCCCTGATGCCGTGTTTTGAAACGATGCTTCGCAGGGCATTTTCTTCTTTTGAAATAAGAAGTTTGCCTCCGGTTCTTGAAACTCTTATGCGATCCGGAAGATCAAGGCTCCATTTATCGGAATTGCCTTCAAGTTGAGCCAAAACAAGCTCTATGTGCGAGTAACTTATCCGCCTTAAGTCTCCTTTGACTCCTGCAATAGCGCTTCTTGCTGCTCTTCTTTTTGCAGCAGTATGAAGGGCATTAATGCCGGATACGGAAAGAACAATTCTGTTATTTTCCTTAAACAATATATTTTTATTCAAAATGAACTTCAGCTCATTTTCCATCCATTCCTCTTCCGAACGGACAATGGAAGCAAGCCTGTTTAATGTTTCAACTATTTTTAGATTGTAGCCGGCCCTTAACTCCGGAATAAGATGATGCCGGATCCTGTTTCTTAAATATCTTTCATCCAGGTTGGACTTATCCACAACATATGAAAGGTTTTTTTCAGAAATGTAATCAATAATTTCTTGCCTTGCTGTTTTAATAAGAGGACGTATGATCGATAAATCATTTTTAATGCCGGGGCGAACCGGCGGAATCCCTGAAATTCCCAAAGGCCCGCTTCCGCGAATCAGATACATAAGGACAAGTTCGGCATTATCATCGCCTGTATGTCCCAAAGCGATTCTGTTATATCCCTCCCTTTCTGCGATATCTTCAAAAAATGCATACCGGACACGCCTTCCGGCCTCTTCAAGAGAAAGCCCGTTATCCGTTTTATATTTAATAACATCTTTTTTTTCTATAAAACAGGGTAGATGCAACTTGTCTGAAACGGAAGCGACAAAACCGGCGTCATCGTCAGATTCATTTCCGCGCAAAGAATGATTAAGGTGAGCAACCCCAAGCTTCAATGAAAACAGAAGAGCAATCTCGTTTAATATATGAATAAGAGCGACGGAATCAGCCCCTCCCGATACTCCGACAAGGACGGAGTCATTCTCCTTAAGCATATCGTATTCGGAAATAGTCTTTTCAACTTTTTTTATCAGGCTGTTATGGGATTCTTTTCCAAATGAAAACATAAATATTTATAAAATACGCCTTTCGTCCTTTTTGTGCCCTTCGGGGTAAAAATCGGATTCTTTACGAAGCCGTCAATTATAGACATTATTCCTGCAGAAAGTTAGTGTCCATCCGGAAACTAATTATAGACACACGCAAGTTTCCAATCCGGAAATCGGCAATTTTGGGCAAGCTCAAGGAAATCAAGGGATTGCGCGGAGGCATACGCAATGTATGCCGCACAAAAAATCCCGCAGATTGACGCCGAGATCGCTCAAAAGGGCCATTTCCGGATGGAAACGAGAGAATATAAGGAAAAACGATTGCCAGCTTTCTGCTAATCCATCATAATTACCTGTTTTTAGCAAGAATTCTTTTT
>JAHJRK010000491.1 GCA_018830925.1 Pseudomonadota bacterium | reverse complement strand
AACAGGGATTGCAGGCTTGCTGAAAGTGATATTTTCAAGATACTTCTCAAAATCATCTTCCGCCCCCTTAATCAGTTTGCTGTGCCATGCCCCGCTTACATTTAAGGGAACCGGCTTTGCTCCTTTCGCGGAAGCAAGGGATGAAACCTTGTTAACCGCTTCCGGTTCACCGGTGATGACAATCTGGGTCTTTGTGTTGTGATTTGCTACAGACACAATGCCCTCATTTTTTACTTCGGCTATTATCAGCTCAATATCTTCGACAGGAAGCCCGATTATCGCATGCATTGCTCCTTTATGCTTAACCGCCTCTCTGTGCATGAGTTCTCCGCGTTTATAGACAAGCCTGAAAGCATTTTCCCGGGAAATCACACTTGCAGCGCACAGGGCGCTGTATTCCCCAAGGCTGTGCCCTGCCAAAAAAGCCGGAATTATCAACTCCTTTTCAACCGCCAAAAGACACGCGAGATTTACGGCTGTCACTGAAGGCTGCAGGTTAATTGTTTTTGTCAGCTCTTCCATCGGCCCTTTGAAGCAAAGTTCAGCCAAGTTTATTTTGCAAATTTCAGAAGCCATTTCAAAGAGCTCTTTAACAAAGACAAATTCCTGGTAAAAATCAAACCCCATGCCTACACTTTGTGATCCCTGACCGGGAAAAAGAAAAGCGATTTTTTTCACTATGATTCTCCAAATTAATCGTCCAGATTAAAAAGCTTTCGGGTAATATCAATATAAACAGAATTGCGCCCATGACACCCGTCTCGTTTCAGCAAAAGGGTAGGATGATGCATTATCTTGTTTATCAGAGCATTTTTCATCCTGTCAAAGGCTTCCCGGTCGCTTTCCGTAAGATTCATGGATTGTATTGTCTTCTGAAGCTCTGCTGTTACTATCGAGTCTATTTTTTTCCTTAATTCGATGATTGTGGGAACAACATCAAGGCTGTCAAACCATTGCCTGAAGCTTATCACGGCTTCATCAATAATTCTTTCACCTTTTACAGCCTCTTTGTTTCTATCCTCAAGATTTTCATCAATAACTCCGTTTAAATCATCTATGTCGTAGACATAGGCGTTGTTCAGTTTGTTTATTGCAGGATCAATATCTCTCGGAACTGCAATATCAATAAAGAAAAGCGGGCGATTCCTCCTCCCGGGCATAATATGTTTTACCTGATCTTTTGTAACTATTATGTCCGGCGAACCTGTTGAACTGATTATAATATCAACTTGCAGAATATAACCGGGAATCTCTTCAAACCTTATGGCGCTTCCGCCGAATCTCCTGGCAAGTTCAACACCGTTTTTAAACGTCCTGTTTGCAACAAAGATCTCTTTAACCCTGTTTTTGAGCAGATGTTCAACAGCAAGTTCGGCCATCTCCCCCGCGCCTATCAGCAGCACTTTTTTTCCCTCAAGCGGCCCGAATATCTTTCTGGCAAGCTCAATTGCAGCATAGCTGATTGAAACGGCACGATCTCCTATTCCGGTTTCTGTTCTTATTCTTTTTGCCGTAAAAAAAGTCCTGTGAAGAAGCCTGTTTAATATAACCCCTGAGGTTTTTCTTTTTGTTGCATTAAAATACGCTTCTTTTATCTGCCCAAGAATCTGAGGCTCCCCGACCATCATTGAATCAAGACTCGATGCTACCCTGAATATATGTCGGACAGCCTCATCACCTTCGTGAACATAAATTGAATCCTGAAACTGAGAAAGAGGCATGTTTTTAAATTCTGAAAGATGCCTTTTGGCTGTTTCAACCGCATCCGCTTTATCGTCTGCCGTCATCAGAATTTCAACACGGTTGCATGTCGAAAATAAAACGACTTCATTAACGGAAGCCGATTCTTTAATAGCATCAAGCATTGTTGCCGCTTCTTCTTTTGAAAAAGCAAGGCGCTCTCTTATTTCAACCGGAGCGGTTTTATGATTTAATCCAAGAAGTATTATTTCAACCATATATATCAAACATACTGAGGACTTATTACAACCGATGAGAACGCGTCATCGTGTAAATATTCCATGATGCCCTTTTAAAAGAAAATTCACGCCAAAGAAAGTAAACAAAACAACAGCAAACCCGATTATGGCCATCGTGGCAGCTTTTTTACCTCTCCAGCCGACAGTAAGACGTCCGTGAAGAATCGCCGCATACAAAAGCCATGTAATGCCGGACCAGACCTCCTTCGGATCCCAGCCCCAGAATCTTCCCCAGACCGACTTAGCATAAATAAAACCTGTTATAAGCCCTATCGTAAGCAGGGTAAAACCGGTTGCGATACAGGCATAACCGGTGCTGTCAAGAAGATCGAGCGAAGGAAGGCGTTTATAGAAAAACCCATGCTTTTTTGTTTTAATCGCATTTTCCTGAGCTATATAAAGAAACCCGGCTCCGCAAGCCATGGCAAAAGCCGCATGGCCCACAAAAATCGAAACCACATGCGCTATAAGCCAAACGTTGTTGAAAATGGTCCTGGTTTCAACAATCCTGCCGGGTACAAGAAAAGATGCCACAACGCACACAGCAGCAAGAAGAGCGGCATATCCGCCGAGTACTTTTACCTTGAACTTGTATTGAAAAGCAAAAAAAACCCCGGCAACAGACCAGCCTGCAACAAGAAGTGTTTCATGTAGATTTCCGACAGGTATCTGCCCTGTTTTTGCATAATAATAGCCTATCAAAATCGAATTGCACAAAAAGCCTGTTGCCAGAAAAATCTGGCCCAGCCTGTGAAGATACTCTTTCTGGAAAAAAAGAAACAAAATGTATCCGACCGAGCTCAGGACGTACAACAAGCTGGTTACAGTAATCAGGTTATCCATCTGTTACACCGTTTTATATGTTGAAGCTTCCCGCTGCAAGCAGCTGGGAAGCTGCAACCGTAAGGAATAGTGTCTGTTTTTAATTCGCTCGCTAACCGCTCTAAAAGCAGCGGGTTTGCGCTCGCTGTATCGGTTCATCCGGTTTTTATTACTCTTTCTGCCCCATTAAATCCATATAGCCATATCCTTCGCCAAGCACTTCAAAAAGAACAGAATCAATCTTGTCCGTATCATTGTTCTTTATTAATTGTACAATCTCCTTATTTATAATCATTTCAAAAAGAGGTTTATGCGCTTCATGCTCATGGCTGTAACTTAGAAGTTTTTTTCTGATTGCTCCCATTAATTTCAAAAAATCAGCGTATTCAACACCGTATTGTTTTTCGAGATCTTTTCTGATCTTTTTTGCAAAAGCAGGGCTTTTGCCTGAAGTCGATACTGCTATTACAAGATCTCCACGTTTTACAAGAGCGGGAAGAATAAAGTTGCAGGCCTCCGGGCGATCCGCAATATTGCAAAGCATATTATATTTTTCCGCATCACGGCTTACCTGCCGGTTAAGCTCTTCATCATCGGTTGCACATATCACAAGGAACATACCGCCAAGATCTGTTTCGGTATAGGGGCGTCTCTTTAATTCAATAAGACCCGATTCCGCAAGCTTTAAAAGTTTTTCGTTTGCCTTAATGCTTACAGCCGTCACAACAGCACCGCATTCCAGAAGCGTTATGACTTTACGGGTTCCAACATCCCCGCCCCCGACCACAAGGCATTTTCTGGTTTGTATATCAAGATTAACCGGATAATATCTCACTCTCTCCGCTCCCTTCCGCGTGCTTAGGAGCCGTTACGAAATAACTAGTGCATTTCAGACTATTTCGTTACGGCTCCTTATGCCGTTTTTGATATCCAGATGATTATTTTTATTTTTTTT